>NZ_CATKPT010000012.1:0-106616 GCF_949768125.1 Pseudomonas sp. IT-P253
TGACATCGGCATGCGCAGTCGGCACGTCATCGACGATGTTGACGTTGATTTGCCCGTGCGCGGTACTGCCATCGGCATCGGTGGCGACGACGTGGATGTTCTCGGAAATGCTGTTGGCGCCGTTGCCGGTCGGATGCGTGTCGCTGTAGTTCAGGGTGTAGCTGTAGCTCACCACGCCCGTGACCGGGTTGTAACCGGTGACTGTGAAGGTGGCGCCGTGGTCGGTGGCGGCCGATTGCGGGAAGCTGGCTGCCATGCCGCCACTGATCACCGCAACGCCACCCACGGTCAGGGTTTGCAGGCCGTCCGGCGCGCTGACGGTGAAGGTGCCGGTCTGGGTCAGGGCCGGTGCGTTGGGCTCGCTGCCGGAGGTGAGGTTTTTCTCGTAGACCGTCAGCTCGCCGCCCTGGACGTCGAGGCCGTTGAGGGTCACCGGGCTGTTATGGATGTTCAGCTGCAAGGTGGCGGTGCTGGTATCGCCGTCGGCATCGGTCAGGGTGTAGGTGAACTTCTCGGTGCCGCTGCCGCCGTCGTGCAACGCGTTGAAGTCGGCACTGCTGGTGTTCAGGGTGTAGGTATACGTGCCGTTGGCATTGAGCACCAAAGTGCCATAAGTGCCGGTGAAGGTGCCCGCCGTAATCGGTCCCGAGTCCGGCCCGGTGGGGACGCGGTCTGCACCCTGCACGTCGTTGGTCAGCACATTGCCTTCCAGCGTCAGGGCTGTTGGCGTGGCGGTAATGGCGTTGCCGTCATCGACCGCTTTGGGCACGTCGTCGGTGATGTTGATGTCCAGCGAACTTGTGGCGGTATCACCATTGCGGTCTCCGGCAACCACGCTGAATTGTTCGATGAGGTTATTCGTGCCGTCACCGGCTGAATGGGTTTCGTTGACGTTGAGCGTATAGCTGTAACTCACCATGCCGGTCGCCGGGTTGTAGCCGGTGACGGTCAGGGTATTGCCCAACTGAGTTGTGATCGAATGTGGAAAGCCTGCGGCCACACCGCCGCTCATCACACTGATGCCGCCGATGTTGAGAGTCAGCAAACCGTCAGGGGCCGCCACGGTGAAGGTGCCGCTTTGGGTCAGGGCCGAAGGATTGCTGGCCGAGCCATCGGGCAGATTGGCCTCGTTGAGGGTCAACTCACCGCCGAGACCGCCGAGGGTGACCGGATGGTTGACCACAACCGGTGGCACCACGCCTGGAACAACGGCTGGAACAACGGCTGGAACAACGGCTGGCACCACGCTTGGCACAGCGTCTGGCACCACGCCTGCAACCACATCTGGCACAACGTCTGGCACAACGCCTGCCGCTGGGGTGTTGCCGTTGATATCGGCGTTGTGGCGCTCTTCAGGGAGTTCAGGAATGCCGCCAAACCCGGCCGTAGGGAAACCGATCGCAGGATCGATGTGCCCGCCCACTTCTTCCAGCATCACAAAACTGTGACCGCCACCCAATGCGCCACCGGGGGCCCCGGGCGCATCAGGCCCCGCCGCCGTGGCTTCGCCGGTCTGGGTCGGGTCGGCGCCGGCTGCGATGGCTTTTTGCAGTTGCTGGACATCGGTCAGTTGCGCTTCGCTCGGCGTGACCGCTTCAGATGCGACTACGTGTGGCGTCTGATGCGCGAGCAGTTGCGAATTCATTTGCAGATTGCTGTCGC
Organism: Pseudomonas sp. IT-P253; assembly: GCF_949768125.1. Classification (NCBI taxonomy): domain Bacteria; kingdom Pseudomonadati; phylum Pseudomonadota; class Gammaproteobacteria; order Pseudomonadales; family Pseudomonadaceae; genus Pseudomonas; species Pseudomonas sp. IT-P253. The sequence goes on from NZ_CATKPT010000012.1 coordinate 1,663, forward strand.
GCCCGAGCGTCAGTTCCTGGCCATTTTGCAGATGCACCGCCACTGCGCCTTCAGCCCCGGTAACCAGTTGATCGCTGGCGAACAACCGGTCCCCCTCGATCAAGGCGCGTCGGGTGCCATCGCTCGCGACTGCGAACACCTGACCAATGACTTTACTGACGATACCGATGAGCATTGCCATGTGCATTTCCTCCGCTGCCAACTGCTGTCGGCGTCCTGTTTTTTGCGAAGAACGTGCTCATGGCTCAAGCAGGTTGCCCGGCAAGTCGTCTTCCCCCAGAGGCGCAGTTTTTTGAAGTCAACCGCAACCTTGGCGACGTCCTCGCCAAACATGGCACTCGCGGACTGCTTGTCCGGTTGGGATAAAACCCTATGCAATCAATGGCATCGGGATCCACTTTCCAAAACAACTTGCCCTGCGAGCAATGCGTAACGGTTCTGAAGCACCACCGTGACAGAAAACCGTCACTCAAAACCCGTTCCGCGTCCCTCCCCTCCAGCACTTCTCCGCCCTATGCCAATAAGTGGATTGAACTTTTTTTAACCCCCATGAGCTCCCAAAGGCTCGTAAATCAAGGGCTTTCGAATTGAACAATGTGCTGGAAATTGCAGAGCGCATAAGTTTTTTTTGAAATAAGCTTATGAATATTAGTTCTTAGGTTTTCTCTAAAATGTTCTTAGCTCTCTTGTTAGAAACTTGAAATGACTTTACCTATAAATACCGTCAAATAATTGGCGAACTATAATGTACCTTTAGGACTTCAGGGAGATACACCCATGCGGCATTTGACTCCCCTATGCAGTGCGATTCTGCTGGCCATGGCCTGTGCGTCTCCGGTTCAAGCCATGTCTTTGACAGAAGCGATCCAGAACACCATCGCGACACACCCGGAGCTGGCGTCGCGCGTGGACAGCCGCCTCTCGGCCGATGAGGAAGTGAAAGTCGCCAAGGGGGGCTTTTATCCGTCGGTTGATCTCAATGCCTCTTACGGGCGCGGGTACAGCGATAACACCAATACCCGTGCCTTGGGCAATCACCACACCGAAACCCTGAACTACACCCTATCGGAATTGCGCCTGCGGCAGATGCTCTTCGATGGTTTCCATACGTCCAACGAAGTCGAACGCACCAAAGGCGTGGTCAACTCCCGGGCCTATTACGCTCAAGGCACCGCTCAGGACCTGGCCCTGCGCACCATCGAGGTCTACCTCGAAGTGCTCAAGCGCCGCGAACTCGTGACCCTGGCCAAGAACAACCTGCAAGCCCACCTGCGAGTCAACGACCAGATCGGCCTGCGTACCCAACGCGGCATCGGCAGCCGTGCCGACGCCGATCAGTCGGCTGCTCGCCGGGCACTGGCGGAGAATAACCTCGACACCGCCGAAGTCGATCTGGCCGACGCCGAGTCGAATTTCTCCGCCGTCGTTGGGCGCCTGCCCGATGAACTCGAAACACCGCCTTCGACCCGTGGCGAACTGCCTGCCACCCTGCAAGAAGCCCAGCAAAGCATGGTGGAAAACAACCCATACCTGAAATCCGCCCAGGCTGATGTGCAATCGGCCGAGAGTCAGTACGAGGTCGCCAAGTCGCCGTTCTACCCGCGTTTTGACGCCGAAGCCGCGGTGGGGGCGAACAACAACGTGCAGGGTGACGTAGGCCACGACAACGAATGGCGAGTCGGCATCGTGATGAACTACAACCTGTTTCGCGGTGGCAGCGACAAGGCACGCCTGGCCTCCGATGCACACCAAATCAACCAGGCGATGGACATCCGCAATAATGCCCTGCGCCAACTCAACGAGAATATCCACCTGGCCTGGAACGCCATGGTCAACGCGAAAAAACAAACCCCGACCGCCCGCGAATACGCGGAGACCAGTAAACGCGTAAGGGTGGCGTATCAGGATCAGTTCGGCCTTGGCCAACGAACCCTTCTCGACCTGCTGGACAGTGAAAACGAACTCTATAACGCCAACCGCCGCTACACCGAAGTGCTCTACACCGAGGAATACTCGATGTACCGCGTACTGGCAAACATGGGGCAGTTGCTGAGCAAACAACGGGTCGTGCTGCCCGCCGATGCGATCCCCCAGGCCGAAGTGAAAAGCGAAGCCCGGTTGCCGGAACTGAAGTAGTGCAATGGAGTGACCAATTTGACCAGCATGGAACCCGGCAACATCGGTGTCGACCCGCGTCTGAGCTTTGATGACCCGCTTCTGGACGGTCTGTTGATTCTCTGCAAACTCCACGGCGCGACGGTCAGTCGCGCCAGCCTGAGTGCCGGCCTGCCCCTGAACAAACAACGTTTGAGCCTGGACTTGCTGCCGCGCGCAGCGGCCCGTGCGAGCTTGCAGGCGCGATTGCTGCGCCGTGAACTGGCGGACATTTCTGCCCTCAACCTGCCCGTATTACTGATCCTCAACAACGGTCGAACCGCCGTCCTGCGACGCTTTGGCGATGACGATCAGTTGCAGATTCTGCCCAGCGAAGCCGATGGCGGCGAACAATGGGTCAGCCGTGCAGAGCTGGCCGAAAACTACAGCGGCCAGGCCTTGTTCGCCCGGCCACGCCACGAACTCGAAGACTTGCGCTCGCCGCTGGTGCCGCGCGTAGAGGCCTGGTTCCGCGACACCCTGAAGCTGTCGAAATGGCTATATGGCGATGCGATCCTGGCGAGTTTCCTGATCAACCTGCTGGGGCTGATGGTGCCCCTGTTTGTGATGCAGACCTATGACCGGGTGGTGCCGAACCAGGCCACATCGACCTTGTGGGTGTTGTCCATCGGCTTGCTGATTGGCACCGGGTTCGAACTGGCGCTGCGGGTCGTGCGCGCGCACTTGCTGGACACCGCCGGGAAGAAGACCGATGTCATTCTTTCCGCCACGTTGTTCGAACGCATCACCGGCATGGCCATGAAAGCACGACCGGCAACCATCGGCGGTTTCGCCCAAAGCATTCACGACTTCCAGGGCCTGCGCGAATTCCTCACCGCCGTGACCCTGACCAGCCTGATCGACCTGCCCTTCGCCGTGCTGATACTGCTGGTGATCGGTCTGCTCGGCGGTTGGCTGGTGGTGATTCCGCTGTTGGCGTTTCCGATCACGATTATCTTTGCGATGGTGATTCAGGTTCGCCTGCGCGACACCGTACAGAAAAGCCTCAGCCTCGGCGCCGAACGCCAGGCCCTGCTGATCGAAACCCTCGGTGGCCTGGAAACCCTCAAGGCGTGCAGCGCCGAAAGCGAACGTCAGCACAAATGGGAGAGCACCCACGGCGCGCTCACCCGCCTCGACAGCCACGCGCGCAACCTCTCGGCGGTGGCCACCAACGGCACGCTGTTCATCCAGCAATTTTCGGGCATGGCGACCATTGTCGCCGGGGTCTACAGCATCATCGCCGGTAATCTCAGCGTCGGCGCGCTGGTGGCGACTTACATGCTCGGCAGCCGCGTGCTCGCACCGCTGGGGCAGATTGCCGGGCTGATCACCCGTTACCAGCAAGCGCAACTGACCATGAAAAGCACCGATGCATTGATGGGGTTGCCACAAGAGCGCGACGCCAGACAACGGCCACTGGAGCGCACGCAACTGCAAGGCGCGCTGGACGTCAGCGGCGTGACGTTCCACTACACCGGCCAGAGCGCGCCGGCGCTGGCTAATGTCAGTTTCAGCGTAAATCCCGGGGAACGGATCGGCATTATCGGTCGCAGCGGTTCGGGCAAAAGCACCCTGGCACGACTGGTGATGGGGTTCTATGCGCCGGAAGAAGGTCAGCTGTTGCTCGATGGCCTGGATCTGCGCCAGCTCGATGTCGCCGACCTGCGCCAGCAGATCGGTTACGTCGCTCACGACCTGCCACTGCTGGCCGGCAGCCTGCGCGACAACCTGACCCTCGGTGCGCGCTACATCAGCGATTCGCGCATGCTCGAAGTCGCGGAACTGACCGGCGTCACCGAGCTGGCCCGTCAACACCCGCAAGGTTTTGATCGGCCCGTCGGCGAACGCGGACAATTGCTCTCCGGAGGCCAACGCCAGGCCGTATTGCTGGCCCGGGCCATGTTACTGGACCCGCCGATCCTGCTCCTCGACGAACCGACCAGCGCCATGGACAACAGCAGCGAAGACGTTCTGCGGCAAAAACTGCACAGCTGGGTCCAGGGCAAAACCGTGCTACTGGTCACTCACCGTACGTCGATGCTCAGCCTGGTGGATCGACTGGTAGTGCTGGACAACGGACGGATCGTCGCCGACGGTCCGAAAGAATCGGTCATCGATGCACTGCGCAAGGGCCGGGTCGGCTCTGCGGCTGTCTAGGAGCTACCCATGGCCCGTTCATCGTCCGACGCCTCGAACTCTAATTCGAAGAAACGAGGCTATTTTGGCAGCTTCAGAAAAAGCGCCGAAAGCGAATTCATGCCGGAAACCGCTGGCGCGGCGTTGCAGGACTCCCCGCGCTGGTCGCGGATCACTGTGTGGCTCGCTGCCGGGCTGATTATCAGCGCGCTAGTCTGGGCCAAGTTCGCCGTGCTGCAGGAAGTCACCATGGGCGAAGGCAAGGCGATTCCGTCGAGCAAGGTTCAGGTGATCCAGAACCTGGAGGGCGGCATTGTCACCGAAATCTTCGTGCGCGAAGGGCAAATGGTGAATAAGGGCGATACGTTGCTGCGCCTGGATGACACGCGCTTCCTGTCAAATAAAGGCGAAAGCGAGGCGGATCGTTATGCGCTGACGGCCCAGGTCGAACGCTTGTCGGCCGAAGCAGAGGGGCGCCCCTTCAAGTTATCGACTGAAGTCATCGCCAAAGCCCCGCAAGTGGCGGAAGACGAACGCTCGCTGTACGACCAACGCCAGCGTCGATTAGCCAGTGAGCAGCGCACACTGAGTGAACAACTTCGGCAAAAAACCCAGGAGCTGGCGGAATTCCGCTCCAAACAGAGTCAGTTCAGTTCCAGTCTGGCGCTCTTGCAGCAGGAGATGAACATGTCCACGCCGCTGGTGAGCACCGGGGCGGTTTCACCGGTGGAAATCCTGCGACTCAAGCGCAGCGCCGTGGAGATTCGCGGCTCGCTGGATGCCACGACGCTGGCGATTCCCCGGGCGGAATCGGCGATTAACGAGATCAAGAGCAAGATTGACGAGTCAGAACAATCCTTCCGCTCGGACGCGGCGAAAGAGCTGAACGAGAAACGCACGGACCTGTCGAAAATCACCGCCTCGAGCATCGCCATCGACGACCGCGTGACTCGCACCACGGTGGTCTCGCCGGTGCACGGCATTATCAAGGTGCTCAAGGTCAACACCATCGGCGGCGTGGTTCAGCCAGGCAGCGACATGGTGGAAATCGTGCCCCTGGAAGACAATTTGCTGATCGAGGCCAAGGTGCGGCCACAGGATGTAGCGTTCCTGCATCCGGGGCAGAAAGCGATGGTCAAGTTCAGTGCTTACGACTACACGATTTATGGCGGGTTGAGTGCCAAGCTCGAGTTGATCGGGGCGGACACGATAACGGATGACAAGGGCAACAGCTTTTATCTGATTCAGGTTCGCACTGATAAAAACCACTTGGGTGGGGATGTGAAACCGTTGCTGATCATTCCGGGGATGGTGGCGACGGTGGACATTATTACCGGGGAGAAAAGTGTGTTGGATTACCTGTTGAAACCGGTGCTGAAAGCCCGGACCGAGGCGATGCGCGAACGATAAGTCCGGCTGGCGTTTGCTGTGATGGTTCCACTGCATTCGCGAGCAGGCTCGCTCCCACCACTGCTCCTGTGGGAGCGAGCCTGCTCGCGAAGAGATCATCACAAACACCGACTATTTCGGCCCATGATTACGCCGGTAGATCTCCTCCCCCATCGCCGCAATCTGCCCTTCGATCAACGCCTCGAAGGGTTTTAGCAAGGGTTCAAAGGTCATCGGTGCTTCAAGCGTCTGCAACGCCTGAACAATCGCCTCCACCGTCGACAACGCACCTGGCCCGGGCGCCTTACGCAATCGATAACGCGACACCGCACCCTCGGCCAACGTCACTCTGGGCAACGCTGCCAGCAGCGGATTAAGGTGCAACATTTTGCGTGCCTTGCGCCATGTGCCGTCCGGAACGACCAGCAGCAAGGGCTCATCGGTGGCGGCATAGGCCTGCAACGGCTGAGCCTCATCGGCAGGAAACAGCAGCCGCGCCTGATAGCCTGCCTGATTCAACAGCGTTGGCAGTTCCTCGAACACTTCGCCAACGATCAACTCGGCATTTTTCAACCCCAAGGCTGCCAGCCGCGCAGTGTTCAGCGCATGGTTCACTTCGCTCGGATGCTGCAACAGCAACACCCGGGTGCGACTGTCGAGGCTCGGAATCAGTGGGCACAGGCAATGGGATTGCGGGCGCAGACACCGGGAACATTGAATTCGGGACATCGCTTCCTTTTCCTTTAAGCCGCCTGGTTCAGTTGTGCTTTAAGCAGGTCGCGAAAGGTCTGGATCAGCGGCTCGCGGCTGCGGCCACGACGCACGATCATTGAAAACGGCGCCTGATAACCAAAGGTCGCCGGCAGTAGCACGCGCAAATCGCCCCTGTCCGCCCAGGACTGAGCATAGTGCTCCGGTAGATAACCGATGTAAGCGCCGGACAGCACCAGAATCAGCTGTGCCTCCATACTTTCCACCGTCGCGGCGCTGTGCTTGAAACCGTGCCGTGCCAGTTCGGCCTGACTCCAGTAACCACGGCCAACCATGCGCTGCTGGGTGATGACTTGCTCAGGTATGCGCCGTTCGGTGAACAATGGATGGCGACTGCTGCAATACAGCCAGTGTTGTTCGCGGTACAGCGGCATGTAGACCAGACCACTCATACGCGTGGAAAACGCACCGATGGCCAGGTCGAGGCGATTGTCCTGCACGCCGAGTTGCAGTTCGTAAGGGCTCATGACCGACAAGTGCAAATGCACGGCCGGGTGCTCCTGGCTGTAGGCACCGATGGCTTCGGCGAACGGCAGGGCCTTGTCGCTGACGGTGGAGTCGATCACACCCAGGTTCAGCGTGCCGCGTAACTCGCCCTTGAGGGCGGCGGCGTATTGCTCGAAGCCTTCGAGTTCACCCAGCAGGCGCAAGGTCTCCTGATGGAACAATTCGCCCTTGCTGGTCAGGCTGAAACCGCCCCGGCCGCGATGGCAGAGCACCAGGCCGAGCGTCGATTCGAGCTGGCTCATGTAGGTGCTGATAGCCGAGGTCGAGAGGTTGAGCTCTTGCTGGGCGTTGGCGAATCCCTGATGGCGCACTACGCTGACGAAGATACGCAATAGTTTCAGGTCGGGTAAAGCGTTGGCCATTGGGGGGCTCCAGCAAAAACACATTCAGGTGTTGAGTCATGTAGCAGCTGCCGAGCCTGCTACAGGAAACCCTGCAAGTCTATCTCTGCTCCCGCCATTAGTTTAGAAAAATCTGAACTAAGTATTTGCCCCTAGCGATTCTTCCCGGACACCACATTTCGCAGAATTGACCCCAATGGTGCCCGTGTCTCTGCGACCGGTGTAACCAACATAAATAAAACAACGACGATGAGGCCCTACCCGTGGACAAGATTCTTCACCAACCACTGGGCGGCAATGAAATGCCGCGCTTCGGCGGCATCGCCACCATGATGCGACTCCCCCACCTTCCAACCGCTGCCGGCCTGGATGCTGCCTTTATTGGCGTTCCGCTCGACATCGGCACCTCGCTGCGTCCGGGCACCCGTTTCGGGCCTCGTGAAATCCGCGCTGAATCCGTGATGATTCGCCCGTACAACATGGCCACCGGCGCCGCCCCGTTCGACTCGCTGTCGGTCGCCGATATCGGTGACGTGGCGATCAACACCTTCAACCTGCTGGACGCCGTACGGATCATCGAAGAGTCCTACGACAATATCCTTGAACACGATGTGATCCCGCTGACGCTGGGCGGCGACCACACCATCACCCTGCCGATCCTGCGTGCCATCCATAAAAAGCACGGCAAAGTCGGCCTGGTGCACATCGATGCTCACGCCGATGTGAACGATCACATGTTCGGCGAGAAAATTGCCCACGGCACCACGTTCCGTCGCGCTGTCGAAGAAGGTCTTCTGGACCCGGACCGCGTTGTGCAAATCGGTCTGCGCGCACAGGGCTACACCGCTGACGACTTCAACTGGAGCCGCAATCAAGGTTTCCGTGTGGTTCAGGCCGAAGAGTGCTGGCACAAATCCCTGGCGCCATTGATGGCTGAAGTTCGCGAGAAAGTCGGTGGCGGTCCGGTGTACCTGAGTTTCGACATCGACGGCATCGACCCAGCCTGGGCGCCAGGTACCGGCACCCCGGAAATCGGCGGTCTGACGACCATTCAGGCGATTGAGATCGTTCGCGGCTGCCAAGGCCTCGATCTGGTCGGCTGCGACCTGGTAGAAGTCTCGCCCGCTTATGACACCACCGGCAACACCTCGCTGCTGGCGGCCAACCTGCTGTACGAAATGCTCTGCGTACTGCCTGGTGTTGTCCATCGCTGAGAATCGGCCATGAGCGGACGTGATCAGGTCTTGCAAGCTGCCGCCGATCGGGTGGCAGCCTTTGCACGTAACGATCGCGAAGCCTGCTTCGGCGCCGATGCGAGCTTCGTGTAGTCGAACAGATCCCGGACAGCGAACGAACCGCGAGTATTCGCCCCTGACGATGTACGCAGTAACGGTACGGGTTCTCTCGGCAAACCGGTGCTGCGACACGTCGCCTTATTCAAAAAAAAACAGTGATAAACGGCACCTCTGTGGCGAGGAAGCTTGCCCCCGCTCGGCTGCGCAACCGTTGCAAAACAGGCCAGTGAGATTCTCCTGACGAAACTCGACTGCGGGTTTTGGGGCTGACTCGCAGCCAGCGGGAGCGAGTTCCTTCGCGACAAAAAACGGTTTCATTGCCTCATTGCAACTTTGCCTCACCATAAAAAAGACAATTGGAGACACGCCATCATGGCATTGGATTTATTCGTCGTTCTCATTTACGCCGCCGCGATGCTGGTGCTTGGTTACTTCGGCATGCGCAAAGCCAAGACCAACGAAGATTACTTGGTCGCCGGTCGTAACCTCGGCCCGACGCTTTACATGGGCACCATGGCCGCTACCGTTCTGGGTGGCGCGTCCACCGTCGGTACTGTGCGTCTGGGCTACGTCCACGGCATCTCTGGTTTCTGGCTGTGCGCCGCACTGGGCTGCGGGATCGTGGCGCTGAACCTGTTCCTCGCCAAGCCGCTGCTGAAGCTGAAAATCTTCACCGTCACCCAAGTGCTGGAAAAACGCTACAACCCGATGGCCCGCTCCGCGAGCGCGGCAATCATGCTGGCCTACGCACTGATGATTGGCGTGACCTCCATCCTGGCGATCGGCACCGTGCTGCAAGTGCTGTTCGGCTTGCCGTTCTGGATGTCTGTGCTGTTGGGCGGTGGCGTGGTGGTGGTCTACTCGGCGATCGGCGGCATGTGGTCCCTGACCCTGACCGACATCGTCCAGTTCGTGATCAAAACCGTAGGCCTGATGTTCATCCTGTTGCCAATTTGCCTGTACCGCGTCGGCGGCTGGGATGAATTGGTGATGAAACTGCCGGCGACCGCCTTCAGCTTCACCACCATCGGTTGGGACACCATCATCACCTACTTCATGATCTACTTCTTCGGGATCCTGATTGGCCAGGACATCTGGCAGCGCGTGTTCACCGTCAAGACCGCTAAAATCGCTCAGTATGCCGGTACCTTTGCCGGGCTTTACTGCATCCTTTACGGCCTGGCCTGCGCCCTGATCGGCATGGCTGCTCACGTGCTGATTCCGGATCTGGACAACGTCAACAATGCCTTCGCCGCCATCGTCAAACTGTCCCTTCCGGATGGTATTCGTGGCCTGGTGATCGCTGCTGCACTGGCTGCGATGATGTCCACCGCCAGCGCTGGCTTGCTGGCCGCTTCCACCACCCTGACCGAAGACCTGCTGCCGAAACTGCGCGGAGGCAAACAATCGACCCTGGGCCTCAACCGCCTGTTCACCCTGCTGACCGGTTTCGTTGTGCTCGGTATCGCCCTGGTGGTGAATGACGTCATCAGCGCCCTGACCCTGGCCTACAACCTGCTGGTGGGCGGCATGCTGATCCCGCTGATGGGTGCGATTTTCTGGAAACGCGCAACCACCGCCGGTGCTATCGCCAGCATGGGTATGGGCTTTGCCACGGCGCTGGTGTTCATGTTCAAGGATGGTCTGGATGCCAACACCCCGATCTACTACAGCCTCGGCGTAGGCCTGGTGAGCTTCGTGCTCGTCAGCCTGCTGTCCCGCCGCACGGCGCTGGTGGCTAGCGCCGCGTAAGCTGAACATAACAATTTGATGTTTTCTTCGGCGGGTGTGGCGTCGGTTGCCACACCCGTTTTTTTTCGCCTGAAGGAAAGTGCTGATGAAAATCGTCAGCTTGACCAGTGGCAACACCAGCACGGCTGGAGCCTGCTGTACTCACACGCAGGGACAACAACAATAACGCCCTCGAAGATTGACCATGAAAAGAGCCGCCGTTCGTGCCGCCGTGCATCGCTTTATCAGCCGTTTGCTGGAAAGTCAGGATGACTTTGACGACAACACGAGCCTCGCGCAGTTGGGATTGGATAAAGAAGATATCGAGGAGCTGATCTTCCATCTGGAGGATCAGCTAGGGTTGACAGCATTTACGGCAGAAGAAGATCAAATGCTCAAGACCGCGACGACGGCCAATGACTTGAGTCGGTTTTTGCTAGCGATCGGGCGGCATTGAGTTTGCCCCCCTTAAAATCGCGCATTCCCCTGTAGCAGCTGCCGAGCACCGCGAGGCTCGGGCCGCGTTCGGACGAAGCAGTCATAAACCCACCATGCAGGATTTTCCTGATACACCGCGCCGCCTGATTTCACGACGGCTCCGTCCGAACGCGGCCCTCGCCGAACGCAGCCTCGCGGTGCTCGGCAGCTGCTACAACTATGGGTGGGCGCGATTACCGGCGGCGCTGCTGGCGTCGGCGTTGTTCGTCGTCAGTGCGAATAGGCACAGGTTGCAGAGGCGGTTCGATCAAACCGAGTGCGACACCCAGGTCGTGCAGCCAGTTTTGGATTTTCTCTTTCATGGTGCCCCCTTTTGGGTAGTGCCGAGCGACCGGAATTCTGTAGCCGCTTCGCACTGATAATAGTCCGAAGTCCTACGTAATGCTCGCCAAAATCCTCAATGATCTGTTACTGAATCGATCCAAATTCCTGACCGTTAATTCAAGCAATCGCCTGAGCCTGAATCGCTGCGCACGGATAGACCGCTTGTTGCTGTTCGATCCACGCATTCAGATTGGCCCCGACCATGCCCTTGCGCCACATCAGCCAGGTTGTGGCGTTGGCAAACGGCTCAGCCAAGGGATGCACCGCCACGCTTTCACGGCCCGGCAGACTGGCGAGCATCGACTCCGACATCAGCGCCACTCCTGAGCCCGCAATCACACAGGCAAGCATCCCCGGATAGGACTCAATCTCCATCGCGCGCCCCATGGCCGCGTGATCGTGGGCAAACCAGGCTTCCAGGCGCATCCGGTAAGAACAACCCTGCCGAAAGGTGAACACCGACCGCCCTTCCACATCCAAAGCGCTGCGCACCGGCGGGTGATCGGCCTCGCTGATCAGCACCAGCCGTTCGTCGCACAGTGGCACGCCATCGAGCCCGGCCAGCTCCAACGGGCCGTCCACCAATGCCGCGTCGAGCCGACCGGTGAGCAAACCTTCCAGCAATTCGCCGCTGGGTCCGGACTGCACCTGCAGGTTCACCGCCGGGTAAGTGCGGTGATAGCGCGCCAACAGCCCTGGTAGGTGAATGGCGGCCGTGCTGTACATGGTGCCGAGCACGAAGTCGCCAGCCGGTTGCCCGCCTTGAACGGCCGCACTGGCTTCGTCATGCAAGGCGAAGAGCTTGGCGGTGTAATCCAGCAGGACTTTGCCCGCAGGTGATAACTGCAAACGCTGACGCTCACGAACGAAGAGTTCTACACCAAGCTGTTCTTCAAGTTGTTTAAGCCGCGTCGACAGGTTCGACGGCACCCGATGCAACCGTTCGGCAGCACGCGTGATCGAACCCTCCTGCGCCACGGCCTGGAAGATCCGCAATTGGCTGAACTCCACGATCTTCTCCAAATCAGAACAAGTTACTCACTATTATTCATTTTTAAAGAAAGTCAATCAGTCCTAGCCTGACGGTCATTGATCCTCTGCCGGAACTCAGACCATGCCCCCTCTGATTCGCTTACTCGCCAGTTTTATCGCCCTGATGATGGCCATGGGCATCGGGCGTTTTGCGCTCACGCCGCAACTGCCGCACTTGCTCAGCGAAGGTCAGATCGACCTGACCGCCGCCGGTCTGATCGCAGCCGCCAACTACCTCGGTTACTTCGTCGGCGCCATCGACGCGATGTTTTCCCGGCGCCCCGAGCAAGTCCGCCGCCGTTTGCTGGGTGGTTTGTGGCTCTGCGTGTTGCTGACCTTGGCATCGTTCTGGGCCAATGGTTTCTGGTCGCATCTATTGCTGCGTTTCGGGACCGGGGTGGCCAGCGCCTGGGTGCTGGTGATGATCACGGCGTTGAGCCAACCACTGGCCGCAGCGGCCGGTCGTCCGCGACTGGGCGCTCTGGTATTTGCCGGACCCGGCTTAGGGATTTTTCTGACAGGACTGCTGGCCTTGGGTTCGAACCTTCTAGGTCAGACTTCCGCCACCTTGTGGCTGGTGTATGCCGGCGTCGGGTTGGTGATGCTGCTGGGGATTCTGCCACTCCTGCCCCAATCTGCCACGACTGCGACTGTCGTCCCCACCGCAACGACTTCCGGCAATCAAGGCATTGCCCGTTTAGGCGTGATCTATGGGTTATACGGTTTGGGCTACATCATTCCGGCCACTTTCCTCTCGCAAATGGCTAATGCGCAGTTCCATGGGCAATGGCAGGCCGATCTGTTCTGGCCGTGCTTCGGGCTGGCGTCGGCTATCGGCGTGGTGCTGGTCAGTCTGCGTCGACAACGCCCGGATGGCACTCGTCATTGGCTGATGGCGACGTTATGGCTGCAGGCCGCCGGCGTGTTCGCCTGCCTGCTGGGCAGCGGGCCGGGCCTGGCGTTGGGGGTGATCCTGTGTGGCACACCATTCCTGGCCTGCATGCAGCTGGTGATGCAACGCTCCCGGGAGTTGGCGCCCCATGCCGCCCAGCGCAATGCGGGATTGCTGACGGCGTGCTTCGCCGTGGGCCAACTCACCGGACCGTTGCTGGCCGCCTTAAGTAGCCACTTCAGTGGAGGGTTGCAGCCAGCGTTAGTGATCGCCGGCAGTGGTTTGTTCATCGCCGGCGGGTTGTTGTTGCGCCCGGTCAGTATTGCCCGAGGGCTTTGCGTAAACGACGGCGAACCCACTGCTCAGCGCTGACAAACGTGATACCTAAAAGCACCAGCACCGCGCCGATAATGAAGTTGAGGCTCAGTTTTTCACCCAGCAACACCACGCCGAACGTGACACCGAACAACGGTGTCATGAATGAAAACACTGCCAGGTTCGCCGCCAGATAGCGGCGTAGCAGCCAGAACCAGGTCAGGTAACTGAAGAACGACACCACCAGTCCCTGAAACAGGACACTGGCCACCGCGACGGTGGTCAGGCTGACGTGGGTGACCTGGCCGCTGAGGATCGCGATCAACAACAGACCGACGAACCCCACAATCAATTGATAGAACAACGTCAGGGTCACTGGTGCTTCCGACAGGCGCGAAGCACGCACCACCACCGTGGTCGCGCCCCAAGAGGCCCCGGCCAGTATGCCTAATGCATCGCCCATCAACATGCGGTGATCGAGGTTGTCCCAGGACACCCCACCGGCAAACGCGACGGCGATCCCGACGAAGGCGAGGAAAATTCCCAGCCATTGGACGGGCCTTAAACGTTCACTGGGCAACAACCAATGAACGCCCAACGCAGTGAAAATCGGTGCGGTGTAGAGGAACACCGACATGTGTGCGGCCGTAGTCAGCTGCAATCCTTCGGAAATGAAGAAGAACTCCAGGCCAAATAAAGCACCGGCCAACAATCCGCCACGCCAGGTGCGACCGACCTGATCCCAGCCGCCCTTCCAGCAGATCAGCAATCCGACGAGCAATGCGGAAATACCCGATCGCGCGGCGGCCTGCATGACAGGTGCGATATCAGGCGCCGCCCACTTGATCATGACCTGTTGAACGCCCCAGATCAGGCACAAGCCAACCATCACTTGCAGAGCAAACCCATCGGCGTTACGCCGGGTGGCGCTCACCGGAAGACCTCAAACACACAAAACATGGCAGTGACTCGCAAAGCCCCAGTGCAAGGCTGGGGCGAAAAATTATGCGGTCGATTATTAACCAGATGGCTAGAAACTGCCTCCTCTGGATGACGTTTAAATGCCCGATTGCGTCATCCGGCCGTAACCACCGCACCCGCTCTTTTCAGTTTTACTTGGGTAAGATGGTCAACTTTCCATCAGTATTGACTTCGGTGTGTCATGGGTAGACCCTGATCGTTAATGAGCCCCAGAGTTGAATCGGATCGAAATCCTCTAGCGAAAGATCAAGTACGAGGGGCTCGTCTTATCGCAAACATACACGGACAGGGCTAGAGGGCGCCCTCGACTGCAACCAGGTTGTATCCGGCAAAGATTACACCCTGACTTTTAACAAAGCATTTAATGGCAGGTGGTGTCTCACTGCTCAGTGGCTTGTGCCAGGCGGCTTTTGCGACAGTACTTTTCGCAGACAACCCAGGATTCATCACGAGAATAACCCAAGCTGCAACTTTGATTTTTTGTTACCGAATGTACTCCAAGATCGTTATTTATCTCTATTGCAAAAACGAAACATCCTGTTTCATCTGACCGCGCCAGCAGGTTACTTTCCGTGGAGAGGAAGTATAGTAAATTCTTAGCTGCGAAATTTTCAGCATACACAACAGCTCTAGAATTAGTCATGTACGACAATTCTGACAGAAAAATATCCGCTGATACCCACTCTACATAACAAACAGTAGTTATTCATGACGATCGATATTTATCGGCGGATGATCGTGGGGACGTACGGCAGTATATTTCAATAGATAATATTTCATGAAATTTGCACTTACAGGCTGTAGGTGCAATCAATCGATAGAAGTGACGTCATTCGCTTCTGGAGGCAAGGATGCAAGACCAAGTTACTGCTAAATATTCAGATCATCTGTGTATTCATCATCTATTCGAAGAACAGGTTGCACGCGATCCTGAGGCAACCGCACTGGTCTTTGAGAGCGAGGTGCTCAGCTATGGCGAACTCAACGTCAGGGCCAATCGGCTGGCGCATAGGCTGATCGCTTTGGGAGTCCGGCCTGATCAGCGGATAGCAATCTGTGTCGAGCGCTCTGCGGCCATGGTTGTTGGCCTGATGGCGATCCTGAAGGCCGGCGGCGCCTATGTGCCGCTCGATCCGGAGTATTCGGGCGAGCGACTGGTTTTCATTCTTGCCGATACGGCTCCGGCCCTGGTGCTGGCTGATGCGGCCGGGCGCCAAGCGCTCGGGGACGCTTTGCAGGCTCGTACCGTACTCGATCCCGATGAGGTCCATGCTGATGCTTTGACGGGGGCTGACGCCAACCCTGAACTTCCTGACCTTAGTCCCAGTAACCTCGCTTATATCATCTATACCTCGGGTTCAACCGGGCAGCCTAAAGGGGTCATGGTCGAGCACGTCCAAGTGGTACGTCTGTTCGATACGACACACGCCGCCTTTGGTTTTGCGGCCAGTGACGTTTGGGGCCTGTTCCACTCTTTTGCCTTCGACTTCTCGGTCTGGGAACTGTGGGGAGCCCTTCGTTATGGGGGCACGCTGGTGTTGGTTCCTCAGGCCACTACCCGTTCTCCGCTAGCGTTCTACCAGTTGATTTGTGAGCAAGGCATCACAGTCCTGAACCAGACCCCGAGCGCCTTTAACGCCTTGATGTCGTATATGAAACCGACATCGGACCGGCTGCGCTATGTCATCTTTGGCGGTGAGGCACTGCAGCCTTCGACCCTGCGCGACTGGTATGACATGCGTGGGGAATCTGCCCCGCAACTGGTCAACATGTATGGGATTACGGAAACCACGGTCCACGTCACCTATTACCCCCTGACTTCATCCGATGCGCAACAAGTCGGCAGCGTGATCGGTCAATGTCTGCCGGATTTGGATCTCTATCTTCTGGACGTACATGGCCAGCCTGTTCCGATAGGGGAAGTGGGTGAACTGTACGTAGGCGGTGCCGGTGTGGCACGCGGCTATCTGAACCGTCCCGAGCTGACGACAGAGCGTTTCCTGCACGACCCCTTTGCGGGGAAGGCTGGCGCGCGGATGTACAGGTCGGGGGATCTGGCCCATTACCTTCCGAACGGCAATCTGGCGTTTCTGGGGCGCAATGACGATCAGGTCAAGATCCGCGGCTTCCGGATCGAGCTGGGTGAGATTGCGGCCAAATTGGCCGAGCATCCCTCCATCCGCGAGGCCGTAGTGGTGGCGCAAGGCGAGGAGACCGACAAGCGCCTGGTTGCTTATGTTTTGGCTCAGTCTGACGTAGCGGGGAATGACGTCGCTCAGCACACGTCGGTTGCCTCTGAGGCCAGCTTAGCGCTGGCGGGAGCGCTGCGTGATTACCTGAGCAGCCGTTTACCCGACTACATGGTGCCGTCTGCCTTTGTGCGGATGGAACGCTTCCCCCTGACGGCTAATGGCAAGCTTGATCGCAAGGCGTTGCCTGTTCCGCAGGAGGACGCCTTTGCCCATGAGGCCTACGAGGCGCCGTTGGGCGAGATTGAGGTCATCCTGGCCGGGATCTGGTCAGAGCTGCTTGGGGTGGAACAAATCGGTCGCCATGATAACTTCTTCGCCCTCGGCGGCCATTCACTCATGGCCGTGCGTCTGGTCAGTCGCATAGCGGCCGTTGGGGCTGAAATACCTCTTGCAACCTTGTTCGCCTCTCCAACGCTCAAGGCTGTGGCATTGGCGATTGAGGCTGAACGCAAAACTGGCGCTGTAGCGCGCGCATCGATCAGGCCCCTCTCTAGCGACGAGTCCTTGCCGCTGTCTTTTGCTCAGCAGCGACTATGGTTTCTGGCACAACTCGACAGTGAAATCAGCGACGCCTATCACATCCCCCTAGCTCTGAGATTGCGTGGCCAATTGAACGTGACGTTCTTGCAGCAGGCCCTTGATGCACTGTGGTCCCGCCATGAGGCATTGCGCTCGGTCTTTGTCACCAAAAAGGGTGAGGTCGAAGTGCGTCTGCTCTCCTGCAACCAGGGTTTGCCATTGCGCCACATTGATCTCTGTGAGGGACCGATCAAGGGATCGGGCGCAGAGGTCGAGCTTGCAAGGCTTTGTACGGAAGAGGCTTGCGCCCCCTTTGATCTCGCTATAGGACCGCTGATCCGGGCTTGCCTAATCCGAGTGTCTGTCACCTCATCTGTAAATGAGCATGTTTTGCTACTCACCCAACATCACATCGTCTCGGATGGCTGGTCGCTCGGCATACTTTTGCCTGAGTTAAGTGCGCTGTACACGGCGTTTAGCAACCACGAGGCCAGTCCATTGCCGCCGCTGGCGATCCAATATCCGGACTATGCCGCCTGGCAGCGGCACTGGCTCTCGGGGGAGCGCTTGAATGAGCAGGCCGCTTACTGGAAGCAGGCACTGGCCGATGCGCCAACGCTGCTCGACCTGCCCACAGACCGGCGGCGTCCTGAACAGCAGTCCCTTGTGGGCGCGTCTGTGCCGATCCAACTCAATGCAGAGCTGACAATGGCCCTCAAGCGTTTCAGTCAGCAGCAGGGTGTGACGCTATTCATGACCGTGTTGTCGGCCTGGGCGGCAGTACTGTCACGCCTGTCGGGGCAGGAGGATATTGTGATCGGCGCGCCAAGTGCCAACCGGGGCCATTGCGACATCGAGCCGCTGATCGGTTTCTTCGTCAACACACTGGCGCTGCGGATTGATCTTGGCGACAACCCGAGCGTTGCCGACCTCATTGGGCGAGTGCGCGAACGGGCACTCAAGGCCCAGGATCATCAGGATCTGCCGTTCGAGCAGGTGGTGGAGATAACGCAGCCACCAAGACGGTTGAGCCATACACCACTGTTTCAGGTGGTGTTTGCCTGGCAAAACCATGATGCAGGCCAATGGGCCTTACCCGACCTTGAAGCCAGCCCGGTGGGTTCTACTTATGAGGTAGCCCGATTCGATCTGGAGCTGAACCTGGCCGAGGCGGACGATCGAATCGTGGGGGCTCTTGGCTATGCGACGTCGTTGTTTGACTCGGCCACGATCGAGCGCCACGTGGGTTACCTGAAGACTGTCCTTGCCGAGATGACCCGGGATGCCAGCCAGCCTGTCGCCCAAATAGACCTGCTTGATGAGTCTGAGCGCACCTTGTTGCTCAATACGTGGAACTCGATGGATGAATCCTGCCCAGCGCATCTGTGTATGCATCAGCTATTCGAGGAACAGGTTGCACGCAGTCCTGAGGCAACGGCACTGGTCTTTGAGGGCGATGTGCTCAGCTATGGCGAACTCAATGTCAGGGCCAATCGGCTGGCGCATCGGCTGATTGCTCTAGGCGTCAAGCCTGACCAGCGTGTGGCGATTTGTGTCGAGCGCTCTGCGGCCATGGTTATTGGCCTGATGGCGATCCTGAAGGCCGGCGGCGCCTATGTGCCGCTCGATCCGGAGTACTCGGGCGAGCGATTGGCTTTCATTCTTGGCGATACGGCGCCGGTTTTGGTGCTGGCTGATGCGGCCGGGCGCCAAGCGCTCGGGGACGCTTTGCAGGCTCGTACCGTACTCGATCCCCATGAGGCCCAAGCTGATGCTTTGACAGGGGCTGACGGCAACCCTGAACTTCCAGGCCTTACCCCCAATAACCTCGCTTATATCATCTACACCTCGGGTTCAACCGGGCAGCCGAAAGGGGTCATGATCGAGCACGCTCAGGTAGTGCGTCTGTTCGATACGACACACGCTGCCTTTGGTTTTGCGGCCAATGACGTTTGGTGCCTGTTCCACTCTTTTGCCTTCGATTTCTCGGTCTGGGAACTGTGGGGAGCCCTTCGTTATGGCGGCACGCTGGTGTTGGTTCCGCAGGCTATTACCCGTTCTCCGCAGGCGTTCTGCCAGTTGATTTGTGAGCAAGGCGTCACCGTCCTGAACCAGACCCCGAGCGCCTTTACCGCATTGATGGCGTATATGAAAACGACATCGGACCGGCTGCGCTATGTCATCTTTGGCGGTGAGGCACTGCAGCCGTCGATGCTGCGCGACTGGTATGGGGTGCGTGGCGAATCTGCCCCGCAACTGGTGAACATGTACGGGATCACGGAAACCACGGTCCACGTAACCTATTACCCCCTGACTTCATCCGACGCGCGACAAGACGACAGCGTGATCGGTAAGCGTCTGCCGGATTTGAATCTGTATCTTCTGGACGCGCATGGCCAGCCTGTTCCGATGGGGGCCGTGGGTGAAATGTACGTCGGCGGCGCCGGTGTGGCGCGTGGTTATTTGAACCGGCCCGAGCTGACAGCAGAGCGTTTCTTGAACGATCCCTTTGCCAGCAAACCTGAAGCGCGAATGTACAAAACAGGGGACCTGGCCCGTTACCTTCCGAACGGCAATCTGGCGTTTCTGGGGCGCAATGACGACCAGGTGAAGATCCGCGGCTTCCGGATCGAGCTGGGTGAGATTGCTGCGCGATTGACCAAGCATCCCTCTATCCGCGAGGCGGTGGTGGTGGCACAAGGCGAGGATGCCGACAAGCGCCTGGTTGCTTACGTGGTAGCGCAGCCCGAGGTTCAGGACACGCCGGTAGACTCTGACGCTGGCTTGGCGCTGGCGGGAGCGCTACGTGATTACCTGAGCAGCTGCTTACCCGACTACATGGTGCCTTCTGCCTTTGTACGCTTGGACAACTTACCGCTGACGGGTAATGGCAAGGTTGATAGGCGAGCATTGCCGGCTCCTGAGGGCGATGCCTTTGCTCATGAGGCCTACGAGGCGCCGTTGGGCGAATTAGAGGTCACCCTTGCAGGGATCTGGTCAGATCTGCTTGGCGTTGAACAAGTCGGTCGCCATGACAATTTCTTCGCCCTCGGCGGCCATTCACTGTTGGCTGTGCGGTTGATCGAGCGGTTGCGCCGCCAGGGCTTGAACCTTGCTGTGCGTGATCTGTTTCAGACACCGGTGTTATCGGTGCTGTCCAGCGCGCTTGGCCAACACCGCGAGGTGGTGGTGCCACCCAATCTGATCAAGCTCGAGACGTTCAGAATCACGCCCGACCTCCTGCCGTTGATAGATATCAGCCAATCGGACATCGACCTGATCGTTTCACAGGTACCTGGGGGGGCAGCCAACATCCAGGATATCTATGCGCTCTCACCCATGCAGGACGGCATCCTGTTCCACCACATGCTGGCAAAAGAAGGTGACCCTTATTTGCTGGTAGCCCAGATGGCCTTTGCTGATCGTGAAACATTGGAACGGTATCTTGGCGCCGTTCAACAGGTTGTAGACCGCCACGACATTTTGCGTACCGCCTTTTTTTGGGAAGGATTGTCTCGCGCCGCGCAAGTTGTCTGGCGACAGGCTCCACTCTCCGTCACTGATGTTGTTATCGATCCGGCAGACGGCCCCATTGCCGAACAGCTTTCCCGGCGCTTCGATTCATCTCGGCACCGAATTGACCTGACCCAGGCACCGGTGCTGCGCTTTATTGTTGCCCATGATCCTGTCGAAGGCCGCTTCATTCTGATGCAGCTGCAGCATCACTTGATTGACGATGCTTCTTCATTGCAGTTTTTTTATAACGAAGTGCAAGCCTTCCTTGCTGATCGCGGTGGGAAATTGCCATCGCCTCAGCCGTTCCGCAATCTGATCGGTCAAGTGCAGTTGGGCAAGAGCGTGGAAGAGCATGAATGTTTCTTCAAATCAATGCTGGCTGACATAGAAGAGCCGACGCTGCCATTTGGATTGGCGGAAGTGCATCTGGACGGTGCGAAAGTGGGACAGACCCACCGCATGGTTTCGGCCGAACTCAATGATCGGCTACGAGCGCAGGCTAAGC
This sequence comes from Pseudomonas sp. IT-P253, assembly GCF_949768125.1. NCBI lineage: Bacteria > Pseudomonadati > Pseudomonadota > Gammaproteobacteria > Pseudomonadales > Pseudomonadaceae > Pseudomonas > Pseudomonas sp. IT-P253. Next base: position 22,824 of record NZ_CATKPT010000012.1, read on the forward strand.
GATTGAATGTGAGTCTCGCAAGTCTGTGTCATGTCGCCTTTGCTCAGGTACTGGCACGCACCAGCGGTCAGGAAAAGATCGTGTTTGGTACGGTGCTGTTTGGGCGCATGCAAGCAGGCCATGGGTCAGATCGAGCCATGGGCATGTTCATCAACACGCTACCGATCCGATTTGACTCAGGCGGCATTGATACCGCTGGGAGCGTCCAACAGGCTCATGCTCGACTGGCTGAGTTGCTCGCCCATGAGCATGCCTCGCTGACACTGGCACAAAGGTGCAGTGGGGTGGCTACAGGTGCGCCACTGTTCAGCGCATTGCTCAACTATCGGCACAATGACCTGGCTGGTGAGGACAACATTGTCCAGACCATGAGGCAAATGCCAGGTGTCGAGTTCTTGAGTGAACAAGAACGGACCAACTATCCGTTCACATTGTCCGTGGAAGATTTCAGTCACTCATTGGGGTTAACGACCCAAGTGGTCACGCCGTTCGATTCCGCTCGCGTGTGTGGCTACATGGAACAGGCGCTGGAAAGTCTGGCGCAGACCTTGGAGCGCTCGCCGCACCATCCGGTTCGACAGCTGGCGATTCTGCCTGCGTCCGAGCGTACATTACTACTCAAGACGTGGAACGCGACGGATGCACTCTGCTCAGATCATTTGTGCATTCATCATTTATTCGAAGAGCAGGTTGCGCGCAGTCCAGAGGCCATGGCACTGATCGTTGAGGGAGAGGCGCTCAGTTATGGTGAGCTCAATGCCAGGGCAAACCGACTGGCACATCGGCTGATCGATCGAGGCGTCGGGCCAGACCAACGCGTGGCGATCTGTGTCGAGCGCTCGACGGCGATGGTCGTTGGCCTTATGGCGATCCTGAAGGCGGGCGGCGCTTATGTGCCGCTTGATCCGGCCTATCCCGGAAATCGACTGGCCTACATTCTGGCCGATACGGCTCCGGCCCTGGTGCTGGCCGATGCGGCCGGGCGCCAGGTGCTAGGTGAGGCGTTGCAGACCCATATCGTGCTTGATCCCAATGAAACACAGACGAGGATATTGACGGAGGATGATGTCAATTTCCAGGTTCCCGGCCTTACACCCCGCAACCTCGCTTATCTTATCTATACCTCGGGTTCAACCGGACAGCCCAAGGGTGTCATGATCGAACATCGTGGATTAATCGCATCGACACTGGCAAGAACCACGGTCTATAAACCGAGATCCGATGCCGTATTTTTACTGTTGTCATCGATGGCGTTTGACAGTTCCGTAGCAGGAATCTTCGGAACGTTAACCACCGGTGGTGCTTTGTGTTTACCAGGCAGCAACACAGTGGTAGATCCACAAACTATCAGCAGTCTTGTGATTGAAAACAGCGTCACGTCAGTGCTGCTTGTGCCGTCTCTGGCAAGATTGGTGCTGCCGCAAGTCGCCCAACTCGGATATGGACAACTGCGTCAGGTGATTGTCGCGGGTGAATTATGTCCTGCGAAGCTAGTCCAGGAAGTGACTTCAGCATTTACCAGTGTTGAATTATTCAATGAATATGGCCCGACTGAAGCGACAGTCTGGGCGGCGGTCCATCGCTGTTCCTCTGATGACGTTGATCCGGTTCCGATAGGCCGACCGATTTCAAACACACGCATTTACCTTCTTGACGCGCATGGCGAACCTGTTCCGTTGGGTGCAGTGGGTGAGATGTATATCGGGGGAATGGGGGTTGCGCGGGGATATCTGAACCTCGCCGAGCTGACGGCTGAGCGTTTCTTGCTCGATCCATTCGCCAGCAAGTCTGACGGGCGAATGTATAAGACGGGGGACCTGGCCCGTTATCTGCCGAACGGAAACCTGGTGTTTCTTGGCCGCAATGACGACCAGGTCAAAATCCGTGGCTTGCGGATTGAGCCGGGTGAAATTGCGGCCAGATTGACCGAGCATCCCTCCATCCACGAGGCGGTTGTGGAGGTGCAAGGCGTAGGCCCCGACAAGCGACTGGTCGCATATGTAGTGGCTCTTCCAGAGGTCACGGGAAATAATGCCTTTATATCCAAGGCAGACTCAGAGGCGGGTTTACCGCTTGCACGACGACTGCGTGATTATCTGAGTGTACGTTTACCCGACTACATGGTGCCATCTGCCTTTGTGCTGATTGAACGCTTGCCGCTGACCCCAAATGGCAAGCTTGATCGGCGGGCGCTGCCAGTCCCTGAGGGCGATGCCTTTGCCCGTGCGGCCTATGAGGCACCACAAAGTGAGACTGAGACGATCCTGGCAGCGCTTTTGGCAGGGTTACTCGGGGTTGAACAGGTCGGTCGCAATGACAACTTTTTCGCCCTAGGCGGCCATTCACTCATGGCCATCCAACTGATGCAAAAAGTCAGAAGTTATGGTTTGGAGTGTTCGCTGAGCGACATTTTTGAACATCCGCGATTGGCTAACCTTGCCTCTCAGATAGCACAGTTTCCTGTGTTCAATCCGCATACCGGGGCGATTACGGTGCGCGCTGGCGGGACTGAGCCTCCAGTCTTTTTTGTTCCCTCGGGACTGGCTGATTATTCATATGCTATTTCTCTGGCGCAACAAATCCGAGTGAGCTGTCCGATCCATGTATTGCCCTGGTCGGCCATTGGCGACCCTCTACCTCACTCAATGGAGGATATGGCCGAAAGAATGATACCGCTCATCAAGGCGATCCAGCCTGAAGGGCCTTATCGAATAGTGGGGTATTCTTCTGGAGGAATCCTCGCTTATGCCATCGCCCATGGGCTTATGTGCAAAGATGCCTGCATTGAGTTTTTAGGGTTTATTGACGTTCCTGCGCCGCATAAGTTGTTTTATAAAAATCAAGATATTAAGCAGTATTTTATTGAGCATGTTAAGGCGGTTGCTTCGGAGGCGGAGCGTCATGTATTCGATGCATTAAATGAGGGTGATGAGTTTGCTGAGCTGATTAAAAAAGCCCAAGATTTGGGTGGCTATGATTTAAATGCAGCCCCCTCACTGGAGACCGTCAAATGGCGAGCCATTTATCATTTTTCAAAAATCGCCGGTGCCTATAAACCATCACTATTGCCGATCAACCTCTATCATTTCTACGCGGCTGATCGTGAGCGCACCCATCTTCCGAAGGTTGATATGGTAGGCGGGTGGAGGGAGCTATTACCTGACTTAGCGATTAGTTCTGTTTCTATTCCAGGCAATCATGTGTCCGTGATGGAGGATGTTAGTAATCGCAAGCACTTGGCTGAAGCCTTAAATCGAGCGCTTTTGTAAGAGGTGATGATTGAGCGTAATGCTCATCTACCTGCAAGTGGAGCAGTTACACCTGTTGTAACTGCCTCACTTGCTTAAATGCACCTTTCAGTCACCGGTAAACCGCCCACAATATTTTGCGTCGCGTTTAGCACTCACCAGCGTCAAATTATAAACTGGAGAAATCATGGCAAATCCCTACCGGGAACTTCTCACAACCCCAGGCGTCATGGGGTTAGTGATCGCAAGCTCCATTGCCCGCCTGCCACAGGCAATGATCGGCATCGGCATCATTATCATGTTGGTGCAGCAGACGGGTCTTTATTGGCTGGCTGGCTCGGTCGCGGGTACCTTTACATTAGCCAATGCGCTTATCGGCCCACAAGTATCGAAACTCGTTGATCAGCGAGGTCAGAGTCGGGTTCTGCCCTTTGTGACTGCCTTCAGCATTGGTATGTTGCTGACGCTGATTATTGCTGTCTATATAAAAGCCCCCGCCATAGTGCTGTTTATTCTTGCGGCACTGGCGGGCACGATGCCAAGCATGCCCGCCATGATAAGAGCACGCTGGACACAGATTTTCCGTGGCAAGCCGCAATTACACACGGCCTTCTCCTTGGACACCGTTCTAACTGAGCTGGCGTTTATTATCGGTCCACCACTTGCCATTGGTTTGAGCACCAGTTTCTTCGCCGAAGCCGGACCTCTTGTTGCCGTCTTGTTGCTGGTCATCGGCGTGACGGCTTTTCTTCTGCAGCGGCAGACAGAACCCAAGGTGATCGTGGTCAGCAGAAGGCGCGCAGGCTCGACCTTGCTTATCCCTGGCCTTCGCACCATTGTTCTGGCGCTTTTAGCGATGGGAGTGATTGGTGGATCAATCGATGTGGCGGTTGTGGCCTTCGCCACTGCACAAGGCTGGCCAACGTCCGCAAGCTTCATCCTGGCAGCCTATGCGCTCGGCTCAATGATCGCTGGCCTGACGTTCGGCGCGTTAAGGATTTCCTTGCCGATTGAAAAGCAGTTCTTTGTTGGGGTATTGGTTACGGCAGTCACAGCCGTATTGCCCATTTTCTCACCGGACGTTTACATCCTTTCTGGGATGCTCTTTGTGGCAGGTATGTCATTTGCGCCAACTATGGTCGTCGTTATGAATCTCGGTACGATCATTGTTCCACCGTCCAGGATCACCGAAGGACTAACGTGGATGACAACAGGCATCAGCATCGGCGTAGCGATCGGCGGAGTACTTTCGGGCTTAATCATCGATGTCTATGGCGCGCAGGCAGGGTTCGGTGTAGCAATTGTCGCGGGACTCATGATGGTAGTGATCGTGCTTTTGGGATTGCGAACACTTCGTGCTACGTCAGCGACTTACGCCGAGCCGACCTTTCACTAATCAGCAACATGAGACAGCGTCTTTGGGTGACTGCTCGCGATGCCGTCATTACATACAACCGCGCACGCAATGCAGGTCGCCACGCGCCCCACGCTATGCCCATCAACATCAACTGCGCCGGCCAACCCCGCAGCGTAGCCCAGTTGCTCAGGTCATAGGTGCCGTAAGCCACTAATCCCAGTAACGCGCCCAGACGGGCGGCTCGCTGTCAGCAGTTCGCCGGCAACACCACGAACACCACGCAACCAAGGACATAAAGGAGATAGAAAAGGACTGCCGTGCCGGGGCCAGCAACGGTTGGTCGAGCATCAGCGAGCCGAGCAGCGCCCTATACGTCGGGGCCATCAGCACGCCGAGCCACAAGTCGTCGAGCACGAGAAACGCGAGCAACGTTGCGGAGTAAGCAATCAATGCTTTCTTCACGACACCCGACTTCAAATAAACCTGTGGAGCTGCCGCAGGCTGCGACCTTTTGATGTTAAAAAGATCAAAAAATCGCAGCCTGCGCAGCTCCTACGGGAGGGCGACGCGAGATCAGCTGAGTTCAATGCGATCAGCATGAATGACGATCTGGCCGTTCTTGTACAACGCACCTATGGCTTTTTTGAAGTTGCCTTTGCTGACGCCAAACATGCTGCTGATCACCGTCGGATCACTCTTGTCGCTGACCGGCAGGCTGCCGTTGTTTTCACGCAACTTGGCGAGAATCTTCGAGTTCAGGCTGGTGGCCGCTTCTTCACCCACCGGTTGCAGGCTCAAGCTGATTTTGCCGTCGGCACGGACTTCCTTGATAAAGCCCTTCTCTTCTTTACCGGCGCGCATGAACTTGAAGATTTCGTTCTTGTGAATCAGGCCCCAGTGCTTGTTGTTGATGATCGCCTTGAAGCCCATGTCCGTGGCTTCAGCCACCAGCAAGTCTACTTCCTGGCCCGGGGTGTAGTTGGCCGGAGTCTTGTCCAGGTAGCGGTCCAGACGCGCCGTCGCGGTGATGCGGCGGGTGTGCTTGTCGAGGTAGACGTGCACCACGCAATACTCGCCAGCGGTCATCTGACGCTTCTCTTCGGAGTACGGCAGCAACAGATCCTTCGGCAGGCCCCAATCCAGGAATACACCGATGCTGTTGACCTCAACGACTTTCAAACTGGCAAATTCACCGACTTGAACTTTCGGCTTTTCGGTAGTTGCGATGAGTTTGTCATCGCTGTCCAGATAAATAAAAACGTTGAGCCAATCTTCATCTTCGCTGGGAATATCTTTGGGAATATAACGATTAGGCAGAAGGATTTCGCCATCCGCGCCACCGTCCAGATATAAACCGAAGTTAGTGTGTTTAACCACTTGCAAACTGTTGTAACGCCCAATTAAAGCCATTTCCAATACCCTCATTGCGTGGGCGGCATTCTACCCGGTTTTACGGGCGGTGTTTGGCGGCCAGCCCGGTGGCGGCAGAAATTCCTCTGAACACCTTCATTTTCCTGGGTTTTGTCAGCGAGCTCGCGGCCGCTCGTCAGACCGATCTGGCAACATTGGCCAGCACCTGTCGAACCGAATGGGTTTTTCCACAGGCAATGTTCTTATTTAAAACAGCAGCTTAGCCGGACAACTCGGACAATTACCGGTGAATGATCAAGCACCACCTCCGGTTATTTCAGGAGGATATTTACCAAGCAATTGTCAAGTATTTCCTGTACGATGCCTGGCCAAGTTAATTTTCTACAGGTTAATGGCCGCCATGCGTGTAAAAGCATCCAACAGCAAAGCAAAGCCAGCTCCAGCCGTTGAAACCAGCGAATCGATCAACAACCAGATTGCTGCGTTCCTCAAGTCCGGCGGCGAAATCCAGCAAATTGCCAAAGGCGTCAGCGGCCAGACATTCGGCCCGTCCAAGCAGATTACACTCGGCAAGAAGTAACACCCTGCTTTAACTGGTCCCAAAGCGCTTTGAGCTTCGAAGCGCTTGGACTGGAACCTTCCCTGCAACACCTCGCCAACACATCAATATTTCAAAAATCGACGAACGGCCTTCGATGCCGAGCATTCGCCGGTATGCTTGCACCCGTCTAGATCAAGCGTTTCAGTAGGTTTACGGTTCCTGCTGCGCGCTGCTCATGGAATGACGCATGCTCAAGCCCTCACTCATATTGCTCGGCACCTTGCTGTCGTGTTCTGCCCAAGCGCAAATCTTCCAGCGTGAACTGGGTGACTTCGATCTCAAACTCGGCACCACTCCCAGCCGCAGCATGGCTCAGGGATTGGTCAAACCTGCCAGCACCGGTTCGTTCCACGGCGGGCTCGACCTGAGCCACGACAGTGGATTCTATGTGGGCCAATGGTCACCGAGCGCCGGGTTGAGTCCGGGGAACAACCTGGAAGTCGATTCCTACATGGGCTTCAAACAACCTTTCGATCATACTCTTGGCTACGAAGTCGGCATGATCCGCTACAGCTATCCGAAAGTGGACACCCTCGACAGCCAGGAGCTTTTCGGTGGCCTGACCGTGCTCGGCAGCCGTTTCGGCGCAGCCTTCAGCAACGACCCGGACAAACAGAACAGCACCGTGTTCGCCGACCTCGGCGGCAATCAACCGTTTGGCATCGGGATCAGCCTGAAGTACACCACGCACCAGCTCAATACACCGGTGTCCGTCGACGGGGGATATGTCGCGAGTTTTACCGATTGGTCGGTGCAACTCTCGCGACCGTTCATGGGTATCGACCTGGACCTGATCTACAGCGATTCCAACTTAAGCGGCAGCGACTGCTCGGCTTATTCCGGGCATAACAGCCAGTGCGACGGTCTGGTGACACTCAAGGCTGAACGCGCGTTTTACTGATTGGCTGAACTGCCGGGTTCATCCAGCGCTCAAATGAGAACCTACGCTTTCGCAAGGGCTCGCCCATGACGCGCTGGTTGCAGCATTTCGCCGTTCTCATCGCGATGAGCGTCGTCCTCTGCGCGTGCAGCCGTATAGGTCTGGCCTACCGCAATCTCGACGTGCTCATTCCTTGGGCGCTCAGCGACTATCTGGACATGAACAGCGAGCAGAAAGGCTGGTTTAACGAACGCCTCAAAGAGCACCTGAGCTGGCATTGCAGAACGCAGTTGCCGGACTATCTCGACTGGCTGGATCGCTTGCGGCTCATGGTCGAAACCAACCAGGTCACTGACGCCGAGCTGCAAGCCCGTACACAAGAAGCCAAACAGGCTATCGCCCAGACTGCCCGGGAGATCACGCCGTCCGCCATTGAGTTGTTAAAGGGGCTGGACGACAAGCAAGTCGCGGAAATGAACGACGCCTTCGCCAAGGACCTGCGCAAACACCAGGAGGAATACCTCAAACCGCCTCTCGCCCAACAGATCAAGGAGCGTGGCGAGCGCATGGAAAAACGCCTGAATGACTGGCTCGGACCGCTTAACGCCACCCAACAACAACGGGTCGTTTCGTGGTCGCACGCGTTGGGTGATCAGAATCAGCAGTGGATCGCCAACCGCGCCCATTGGCAGAAGCAGTTCAGTGAGGCGGTAGCGCAGCGCCAGAGCCCTGAATTCCCACAGCGAATAGAAACACTTTTGGTGAATCGCGAAAGTTTATGGACACCGGCCTACCGCCAGGCCTACGCCAATACTGAAGCCCAGGCGCGCGGGTTGCTGGTGGATTTGATGGCCGAGAGTACGCCGACTCAGCGCCAGCGGTTGTTGAAGAAGATTGATGGGGTGAGGAAGGACTTCAGCGATTTGAAGTGTCTGAAGACAACGAAACAAAGTTAACCCCAACACAAGTCAATGTGGGAGCGCCGCACCGTCGCTCCCACATTGGAAATGGGTCGTCTTCAGGCAATCTGCGCGTTGGACGCTATTCTTTCAAACGTTGCCTCATCCAGCGGATCTTCCTGCTCATCCAGCACCTGCCGCGGATGGTCATTACCCGGAATGCAGCTGTCGAGCAGGCTCAACAAACACGAGCCGCGCATCGTCAAAATGTAGTTCGAGCCATTACCGCCCTGGTCTTCCGGACGAGGCTCGATATAACCTCGCAGCAACAGTAACTTTTCGTACTCGCCGGCCACCGTTTTCAGGTGATCGAGGTTTTCAATCTGCTCTCCCGCCGCCGATTTCTCTGCTGCGTACTGTTCGGCATAGGGGCGTGGTGTGAAGTTGTGACCGGCGCTGTTCTGGGCTTCGTGCAACAGGCGTTCAATCAAATCCCAGTTATAAGTCGTCATCCTATTCAACCTCCAAAGCGAGAGTGAGATGTCCCTATTAGTTGTGACCGGCGCCAGGTGCAGCCGTTCAGCTGAGCTTTAAACGTGTACCGACCGGCGGCATGTCGAATTGAGCGTAGGCCAAACGACTAATCTGTGTAGGTCACCTCCCAGCATTCCGCAGGAGAAATCACCATGAAGATTCAGAGTCATGCCGTCGTATCCCGGGAAGAATGGCTCACCGCGCGCCGCCGGCATCTGGCCCACGAAAAAGCCTTCACCAGGGAGCGGGACAAACTCAGCGCTGAACGCCGCGCCCTGCCCTGGGTGAAAATCGACAAGGACTATCGCTTCCAGGGCCCCCAGGGCGAACTTAAACTCGCCGATCTGTTCGGCGGCCGTAGCCAGTTAGTCATCTATCACTTCATGTTCGGCGAAGGCTGGGACGAAGGCTGCTCCGGTTGCTCGTTCCTGTCCGACCACGTCGACGGCGCCAACCAACATTTGGCCCACCACGACGTGGCAGTGGTGGCGGTTTCCCACGCACCGTTCGCCGAATTTCAGCCCTTCAAACGACGCATGGGCTGGAAATTCGACTGGGTATCGTCAGACGGTAGCGATTTCAACTATGACTTCGGTGTCTCGGCCCGAGCCGAAGAAGTCGCCGCCGGAACGGCCACTTACAACTACGAAAAATCCGATGGTGCCGAAGAAGAACTCCCCGGCCTCAGCGTGTTTTATCGCAATGACGCCGGCGAAATCTTCCACACCTACTCTACCTATGCCCGAGGCCTGGACCTGCTGGTCGGCGCCTACAACTACCTCGACCTCACACCCAAGGGGCGTAATGAACAAGAAATCATGGAATGGGTACGGCATCATGATCGGTATGAAGACAAGGAACCGGCCAGTGGCTGTCACTCATAGGAATCCCCAATGAACGTTACCCTGAAAACCCTGCCCCCGGCCCGTGTCGCTTACCTGCGCTACACCGGCCCCTACGGCCCGGAAATCGGCACTTTCTGGCGCGAAACCATCGCCCCGTGGATGATCGAAAACAACCTGCTCAACCGCGTACGCTACGGCATCGGCCACGACGACCCGAGCACCACGCCGCCGCAATACTGCCGCTACGACGCCTGCGTCGAAGTGCCCGCCGACTTCGAACCCAACTACCCATTCGCCGTCACCCACCTGCCTGGCGGGCGTTACGCTGTCGCCCACTTCAAAGGCCCGGTCCGTGACATCCCTGCGGCGTGGGGTGAGTTTTGCGAAAAGTGGATGCCTGAAAGCGGATTGGCCTACGACCAGCGTCCGGGTTTCGAGCGTTATCCGGTGGAAGCGGTCTACGACCAGAAGTCCGATGTGATGGAAATGGAGATGTGCATCGCAGTGAAAGGTTGATAACCCCTTCGCCCAAACCACAAAAAACCCTGTGGGAGCGAGCTTGCTCGCGAAAGCTGTCCAACATTCAACATTGATATCGAATGATAGACCGCGAACAGGCTCGCTCCTACAAGGTTCCGTATTGTTCTGTAGACCGCCCCCTCCACCGTCACTCAAATTTTGGGGTCAATTCGCTGAACTTTCCCCTGTTCTCAACCCTCAACCGGTTAACCCGCCTTAACTGGAAATGAGGCCCACCCCCATGAAAACCCTGCTAAAAATCATCCTGGCCGCCACTCTCGCCTGCGCCCTCCCCGTCTGGGCCTGCACGCTTGAGGAAGCCACGGCCAAGCGCGAACAATTGGCCAAGGAAGTGGCCACGCTCACAGAGCAGAATCCAAAGAAGGCCAAGGAGATCAACGACGAGTTGCAGAAAATGGATTTGGCTACGGCCAGTGCGGATTTGCCGGACAAGTGCCAGCTGATCGATCAGCGCATGAAGGAGTTGGAGACGGCGGATAAAAAGGCCGAGGGTTAATAGCAGATCAAAAGATCGTCCGAACGCGGCCCGAGCCTTCGCCAGCGCCTACAGGCGCTGCCGCAGCCTGCGATCTCTTGACATAAAAAAACCGGACATTGGTCCGGTTTTTTTATGGGTCGCGACGCAGCTTTATTCAGCGGCCGGCGCTTCCGGCTTGCGGCGCTTGAGCGGCGCCATGCCGTCCTTGCTGACCAGCGACAGAGCGTCGGTCTTCGGACGGTTGGCGATTTTGCGCTTGGTCGGGGCCTTGGCGCCGGTTTTCTTCTTGTCGCCTTTGGCGTCGACCTTTTTCTTCTTCACGCCAACGGCTTTGCCCGAGGCCTTGACCTTTTTCGGTCCGCCGTAAGTGCCTTTGACTTCCTTGATGGTACGGCGCTCGAAGCTCTGCTTGAGGTAGCGCTCGACGCTCGACATCAGGTTCCAGTCGCCGTGGCAGATCAGCGAGATGGCCAGGCCATCGTTACCGGCACGGCCGGTGCGACCGATGCGGTGAACGTATTCGTCGCCGCTGCGCGGCATGTCGAAGTTGATCACCAGGTCCAGGCCTTCCACGTCGAGGCCGCGAGCGGCGACGTCGGTGGCGACCAGGATCTTCACGCCGCCCTGCTTCAGGCGATCGATCGCCAGTTTGCGGTCTTTCTGGTCTTTGTCACCGTGCAGGACGAACGCCTTGTAGTCCTGCGCCACCAGGCGGCCGTAGATGCGGTCGGCCATGGCCCGGGTGTTGGTGAACACGATGGCTTTCTGATAGGTCTCGTTGGCCAGCAGCCAGTTCACAATTTGTTCTTTGTGCTGGTTGTGGTCAGCGGTGATGATTTGCTGACGGGTGGTTGCGTTCAGGTCGCTGACGTTGTTGAGCTGCAGGTGCTCTGGATCGTTCAGCACCTTGGCAACCATCTCGCGCAGGCCCGAACCGCCGGTGGTGGCGGAGAACAGCATGGTCTGCTGGCGATTGGTGCACTCTTCGACCAGACGCTGGACGTCTTCGGCAAAGCCCATGTCGAGCATGCGATCCGCTTCGTCGAGGACCAGCACTTCAACTTCTTTCAAGTCGAGGTTGCCGGCGTTCAGTTGCTCGATCATCCGGCCCGGCGTACCGATCAGGATGTCTGGCACCTTGCGCAGCATGGCGGCCTGGACCTTGAAGTCTTCACCGCCGGTGATCAGGCCGGACTTGATGAACGTGAACTGGGCGAAGCGTTCGACTTCCTTGATGGTCTGCTGGGCCAGCTCGCGGGTCGGCAGCAGAATCAGGGTCTTGATGCTGACGCGGACTTTTGCCGGGCCGATCAGACGGTTGAGGATCGGCAAAACGAAGGCGGCGGTTTTGCCGCTACCGGTTTGCGCTGTCACCCGCAGGTCACGCCCTTGGAGCGCCAGCGGAATAGCCGCTGCTTGCACTGGCGTTGGCTCGACAAATTTAAGCTCGGCCACGGCTTTGAGCAGGCGTTCGTGCAGGGCGAATTGGGAAAACACGGGTGCTACCTCGAAGAAATACAAAAAAACAGCTGCATAGGGTACCGGTTTCGGGCGCTCAGGCCGAGTTTCTTTATGCAATCGGCAATAAACAGTCGCTTTTTTGTTGCCTGATTTGTCCTCGAACGTAATACAAAGCGTCTTAAATGCTCTAATCGCCCTGTCGCGTCCTATAGAAGAATCGTTTCCGCCCATGGATATCAAACAGCTCTGGCTCAACACCCAAGACCTTTGGGGTGCCCTCGATCAGCATCCGCTCCTGCATTCCAGCCTGGCGCTGGTGGTGTTGCTGGTGATTGCCCTGTTCCTCGGACGAGTGGCGCGCTACCTCACGCTTCACGCAACCAAAATGCTCGGCCGCCAGCCGGCGCTGCACTGGGTCAACGATTTGCGCCACAACAAGGTCTTTCATCGGCTGGCGCAGATGACACCGTCCCTGGTGATCCAGTTCGGCCTGCACCTGGTGCCGGAGTTGAGTAAAACCAGCCTGATCTTTCTCGGCAATGTCGCGCTGGCGTTCACCATTCTGTTCCTGGTGCTGGCAATCAGCGCCCTGCTCAACGCCCTGCTGGACATCTATGCGCGTACCGAGCACGCCCGCACCCGTTCGATCAAAGGCTATGTGCAATTGACGAAGATGGTCTTGTACGTGTTTGGCGCGATCATCATTGTCGCCACGTTGATCGACCGTTCGCCGCTGTTGCTGCTGTCAGGTCTGGGTGCGATGTCGGCGGTGATTCTGTTGGTCTACAAGGACACGTTGTTGTCATTCGTCGCCAGTGTGCAGCTGACCAGCAACGACATGCTGCGGGTCGGCGACTGGATCGAGATGCCGCAAGTCGGCGCCGACGGCGACGTGGTGGACATCACGCTGCACACGGTGAAGGTGCAGAATTTCGATAAAACAATCGTTTCGATTCCAACCTGGCGTCTGATGTCCGAGTCGTTCAAAAACTGGCGCGGCATGCAACAGTCCGGCGGGCGGCGGATCAAGCGCAGCCTGTTCATCGATGCCAGCGGCGTGCGGTTCATCCGCGATGAGGAGGAGCAGAAGCTGTCCCAGGTTCACCTGCTGACCGATTACATCAGCCGCAAGCAGGCCGAACTCAAGGCCTGGAACGCAGCCCAGGGCAACGTCGCGGCAATGTCGGCCAATCGACGGCGGATGACCAACATCGGGACCTTCCGCGCGTATGCGTTGGCGTACTTGAAGAGTCACCCGGAGATTCAGCCAAACATGACCTGCATGGTTCGACAGATGCAGACCACCGCCCAGGGGATTCCGCTGGAGATCTACTGCTTCACCCGCACCACGGCGTGGACCGATTACGAGCGGATTCAGGGGGATATTTTCGATTACCTGCTGGCAGTGATGCCGGAGTTTGGATTGAGTGTTTATCAACAGCCGAGTGGCGGGGATCTAAGGGCCGGGCTCTTGCCGGCCATGCTCGGTGCGAATCATATCCCCGCGCCCGAAAAACACCTGATGTAACACCCATCTCCCTCGTAGGAGCGAGGCTTGCCCGCGAAAGCGGTGTGTCAGCAACACACATATCGACTGACACTCCCTCTTCGCGGGCAAGCCTCGCTCCTACGAAGTGCGGATTGCGGCAGGCCTGATACCCAACCGGCTGATCCACACCGCCATCAAAATCACCGATCCCCCCAGGAACAACCGCCCCAGCTCTTCATGCTGATTCCAGATCAGCAAGTTGATCAACAAACCCACCGGTACATGCAGGTTGTTCATCACCGCCAGCGTCCCGCCGTTCACCAGGCAGGCGCCTTTGTTCCACCAGTACAGCCCCAATGCGGTCGAGACCAGGCCCAGAAACACCAGCACGCCCCATTGCAGCGGCGCTTCAGGCAGGTAGTTTTGTTTGCCGAACAGCAAAAACGCTGGCAATGCCACCGCCAATGCGCCGAGGTAGAAATAGCCGAAGCGCCGGTAATGCGGCAGATCGCTCGGGTGGCGCGCCACCAAATGCTTGTAAAGCACCTGCCCGGCGGCGTAGGTGAAGTTGGCCAGTTGCAGCAACAGGAAACCCATGAAGAAGTCCGGGTTGATCCGGTCGTAGCGAATCACCGCCGCGCCCGCGATCGCTACCAGTGCCGCGATCAATGCCCATGGATTGAAGCGGCGATTCAGCGCGTCCTCGATCAGCGTCACATGCAGCGGTGTGAGGATGGTGAACAGCAACACTTCCGGCACTGTCAGCACCCGAAAGCTCAGGTACAGGCAGACATAGGTCACGCCAAACTGCAACGCACCGATCAACAACATGCCGCGCATGAACACCGGTTCGACCTGGCGCCAGCGCGTCAGCGGAATAAACACCAGCCCCGCCAGCACCACCCGCACCAGCACCGCGAAGTAACTGTCGACATGACCGGCCAGGTATTCACCGATCAGGCTGAAGGAAAACGCCTGAATCAGCGTGACAAAAAGTAGATAGCCCATGCTCGCCTCGTTTCGATTGGCGGCGACGATAGCGGTTTTTGCCCGATATCGCGAACGTCAGCCACCACACAATCCCCTGTGTAGGAGCGAGCTGGCTCGCGATGGAGGGTCAGCATTGTGTCGACTGACACACCATCGCGAGCCAGCTCGCTCCTACACAGAGGGGTTGTGTTCGGTCATTAAATAAATTGCAGGCAAAAAAAAGCCCGATCTCGCCAATGCGTTCAATCGGGCTACAGCACTCAGAAGCAACAAGTGCAAAGGGAGGTTCATGCGCGTAAAGCTTTAAAGGGGATGCGCCAGGTCACTAGACCATCCAGCGATTATCTGGCGATTAACGGCTCAGGCCACCAGGGAAAGCTTGGCATTGGCCTGGTTCAAGCCCTTCTCCTGGAAGTCACCGCCCAGGTTCATGCCCTCGGCATGAATGAAAGTCACGTCGTGAATCCCGATGAAGCCCATGACCTGACGCAGGTAGGGTTCCTGATGATCCGCAGTACTTCCGGCGTAGATCCCGCCGCGAGCCGTCAGCACGTAAGCGCGCTTGCCGCTGAGCAAACCTTGAGGACCGGTGTCGGTGTATTTGAACGTCACGCCGGCCCGCAGCACATGGTCGAGCCAGGCCTTGAGGGTGCTCGGGATGGCGAAGTTGTACATTGGCGCGGCCATGACCAGCACGTCGGCGGCCAGCAGCTCATCGGTCAACTGATTGGAGCGTTCCAGGGAAGTCTGTTCGATGTCGTTACGCTGTTCGGCAGGTTTCATCCAGCCGCCCAACAAGTTGATGTCCAGGTGCGGGACCGGGTTGACGGCCAGGTCACGAACGGTGATTTGGTCGTTCGGGTGAGCGGCTTTCCATTGATTGATAAAGGTCTGGGTCAGTTGACGGGAAACCGAGTCTTGCTGACGGGCGCTGCTTTCGATGATCAGAACGCGTGACATGGGATGTAGGCTCCATCTGAGAATGCTGTAGGTCGATGGAGTGAAGGTTAAACAGAGTCATATCGATGAAAAAGCGCAAATAACTGCTATAAACCATCAATAAATTCGTTTATAAGCGGAGCATACTCTGTGGGAGCGAGCCTGCTCGCGATAGCGGTGTGTCAGTCAATATCAATGTTGCATGTGACACCGCTTTCGCGAGCAGGCTCGCTCCCACAGGATCTCCCACAGGGTTTGATGCTATTTCGGGGTGCAGGTCAGGTCGATGCGCATTTTAATGATGCTGCGGGTGAACTTGGCGGAGGCATAGGTGTGTTTGCCCGCGAGCACTTCGATTTTACGGGTGCGCGGCGCCTCCGGGCCATTGTTGAACACCACCTTGCAGACTGCATCGGTGTGGCCGAAGTTGTTCACCTGAATGGAGGCCATGTCGTTGTCGGTGGCAGATGCATTGTAGTCGATGCTCAACCCGTTCAGCTGCTTTTGCACGTCGATCGAATAAGCAAACGCCGTCAGCGGCAACATCGCCAACAACACACAACAGATTTTTTTCATTCGGCAGACTCCAATAAGGGCTGCCAGCTTAGGACAAGAGGAGCTGTTCATGAAAGCGCCCCGCGTGACCCTTGATCAATGGCGAACGCTTCAGGCCGTGGTCGACCACGGCGGCTTCGCCCAGGCCGCCGAAGCGCTGCACCGCTCACAGTCGTCAGTGAGCTACACCGTGGCGCGCATGCAGGACCAACTGGGTGTGCCGCTGTTGCGCATCGACGGCCGCAAAGCGGTGCTGACCGAAGCGGGCGGCGTACTGCTGCGCCGCTCCCGGCAACTGGTGAAGCAGGCCAGTCAGCTGGAAGACCTGGCCCATCACATGGAACAAGGTTGGGAGGCGGAAGTGCGGTTGGTGGTCGATGCCGCTTACCCGAGCGCCCGCCTCGTCCGAGCCTTGACCGCGTTCATGCCGCAAAGCCGTGGTTGTCGTGTGCGACTGCGCGAAGAAGTGTTATCGGGTGTAGAAGAAGTATTGCTCGAAGGCGTGGCCGACCTGGCCATCACCGGCTTCAGCATTCCCGGTTACCTTGGGGCGGAATTGAGCGACGTAGAGTTTGTGGCCGTCGCCCACCCCGAACATCCCTTGCATCGTCTGAACCGCGAACTTAACTTCCAGGATCTGGAATCCCAGATGCAAGTGGTGATCCGCGACTCTGGCCGACAGCAGCCACGGGATGTCGGCTGGCTCGGCGCCGAGCAACGCTGGACCGTCGGCAGTCTGGCCACCGCCGCGACATTTGTCAGCAGCGGGCTGGGTTTTGCCTGGTTGCCTCGGCACATGATCGAGCGGGAACTCAAGGAAGGCACGCTCAAGCTGCTACCGTTGGATCAGGGTGGCAGTCGCAACCCAAGCTTTTATCTGTATTCGAACAAGGACAAACCGCTGGGTCCGGCAACGCAGATTCTCATCGACCTGCTGCGCACGTTCGACACCGCGCCGCTGGATGTGCCTTTCGCCGCCCCTGAACAAGCCTGACATGGAGTGATTGCATGGCCTATTTCGAACACGAAGGTTGCAACCTGCACTACGAGGAATATGGCCACGGTACGCCGTTGCTGTTGGTCCACGGTTTGGGCTCGAGCACTTTGGACTGGGAAAAACAGATCCCGGCCCTGGCCATGCACCACCGAGTGATCGTCCCGGACGTGCGCGGCCATGGCCGCTCCGATAAACCCCGTGAGCGCTACAGCATCGCCGGGTTCAGTGCCGACCTGATCGCCCTGATAGAACACCTGAACCTCGGCCCGACGCATTATGTGGGCCTGTCGATGGGTGGCATGATCGGCTTTCAACTAGCGGTTGATCAGCCTCAATTGCTCAAAAGCCTGTGCATCGTCAACAGCGCGCCCGAGGTCAAGCTGCGAAGCCGCGACGATTATTGGCAGTGGTTCAAACGCTGGAGCCTGATGCGCGCGCTCAGTCTGGGCACCATCGGCAAGGCCTTGGGCAGCAAGCTGTTCCCCAAGCCGGAACAGGCTGATTTACGCCAAAAAATGGCCGAGCGCTGGGCAAAAAACGACAAACATGCTTATCTCGCCAGCTTCGATGCGATCGTGGGTTGGGGCGTTCAGGAACGACTGTCGAAGGTCACCTGTCCAACCCTCATCGTCAGCGCCGACCACGACTACACCCCGGTCTCGCTGAAAGAGACCTATGTAAAATTGCTGCCCGATGCGCGGCTGGTGGTCATCGCCGATTCACGCCATGCCACCCCGCTGGATCAACCCGAACGCTTCAACCAAACCCTGCTCGAGTTTCTTACCGCAGTCGACACCACCACACCCAGGATCACTGACCCATGTTGAAAAAAATCGCCCTCGTCGCTGGCTCCGTTCTGTTTGCCGCCAACCTGATGGCTGCAACGCCTGCCAAGGCGCCGCACGTTTTGCTGGACACCACCAACGGCCAGATCGAAATCGAACTGGACCCGGTCAAGGCACCAAAAAGTACCGAGAACTTCCTCAAGTACGTGGACAGCGGCTTCTATAACAACACGATTTTCCACCGTGTGATTCCAGGTTTCATGATCCAGGGTGGCGGCTTCACTCAACAAATGCAGCAAAAGCCGACAGAAGCGTCGATCAAGAACGAGCACAACAACGGCCTGAAAAACGTCCGTGGCACGTTGTCCATGGCCCGTACCTCCGATCCTGATTCGGCCACCAGCCAGTTCTTCGTCAACGTCAAAGACAACGACTTCCTCGACAACGGCGACGGTTACGCCGTGTTCGGTAAAGTCGTCAAAGGCATGGACGTCGTGGACATTATCGTCAACTCGCCAACCACCACCCGCGGCGGCATGAAAGATGTGCCGGCCGACCCTGTGTACATCAAGTCGGCCAAGCGCATCGACTAAGCTACACAGGACGTCTTGAGCGGCTGCCGGAGTGCGCCGCTCGTACTGTTCAAAGGAGAGCCCGTGTGCGGGCGGAGAACTGATGCTTTATCGCCGTTTTGAAAAACTGATCGACATTTTTCGCGATGCACCGACGGCGGCTCCTCCGGATCGGGTTCTCCCTTTTTATACCTATTACTTGAAGCAGGTCTGGCCGAGTTTCGTCGCCCTGCTGATCGTCGGCCTGTTCGGCGCGCTGATCGAAGTGGCGTTGTTCAGCTACCTGAGCCGCATCATCGATCTCGCCCAAGGCACACCCAACGTCAATTTTTTCCAGGAACACGGCATCGAACTGGCCTGGATGGCCGTGGTTGCGCTGATTCTGCGCCCGGTGTTCGTTGGCTTGCATGACCTGCTGGTACACCAGACCCTGAGCCCCGGCATGACCAGCATGATCCGCTGGCAAAACCACAGTTACGTGCTCAAGCAGAGCCTGAATTTCTTCCAGAACGACTTCGCCGGGCGCATCGCCCAACGGATCATGCAGACCGGCAACTCACTGCGCGATTCGGCCGTGCAAGCGGTGGACGCGCTGTGGCATGTGCTGATCTATGCGATCAGTTCGCTGGTGCTGTTCGCCGAAGCCGACTGGCGCCTGATGATCCCGCTGCTGTCCTGGATCGCCGCCTACATCGGCGCGCTCTGCTACTTCGTGCCGCGGGTCAAGGAACGCTCGGTGGTATCGTCCGATGCGCGCTCCAAACTCATGGGCCGGATTGTCGACGGCTACACCAACATCACCACCTTGAAGCTGTTCGCCCACACCAATTTTGAACAGCAATACGCCAGGGAAGCCATCGAAGAGCAGACCGAAAAAGCCCAACTGGCCGGCCGCGTGGTCACCAGCATGGACGTGGTCATCACCAGCATGAACGGCTTGCTGATCGTCGGCACCACCGGCCTTGCCCTGTGGCTGTGGACACAGTCACTGATCTCGGTGGGGGCCATTGCCCTGGCCACTGGCCTGGTGATCCGCATCGTCAACATGTCCGGCTGGATCATGTGGGTCGTCAACGGCATCTTCGAAAACATCGGCATGGTTCAGGATGGATTGCAGACCATTGCCCAACCGGTCAGCGTCACCGACCGCGATCAGGCCAAACCGCTGAGCGTGGCCCGTGGCGAAGTGCGTTTCGAGCACGTGGATTTCCACTATGGCAAGAAGAGCGGAATCATTGGCGGCCTCAACCTGACGATCAAACCCGGCGAGAAAATCGGCCTGATCGGGCCCTCCGGTGCAGGCAAGTCGACCCTGGTCAACCTGCTGCTGCGCCTCTACGACGTGGAAGGTGGGCGCATCCTCATCGACGGCCAGAACATCGCCGAGGTCGGTCAGGAAAGCCTGCGCGAGCGCATCGGCATGATCACCCAGGACACGTCGCTGCTACACCGTTCGATCCGCGACAATTTGCTGTACGGCAAACCCGACGCCACCGACGCCGAACTCTGGGAAGCGGTGCACAAGGCCCGTGCCGACGAGTTCATCCCGTTGCTGTCGGACGCGGAAGGTCGTACCGGTTTTGACGCCCATGTGGGTGAGCGCGGGGTGAAACTCTCCGGGGGCCAGCGTCAGCGGATTGCCATCGCCCGAGTGCTGCTCAAGGACGCGCCGATCCTGATCATGGACGAGGCCACCTCGGCGCTGGATTCGGAAGTCGAAGCGGCGATCCAGGAAAGCCTGGAAACCCTGATGCAGGGCAAAACCGTGATCGCCATCGCCCACCGGCTTTCGACTATCGCCCGGATGGACCGGTTGGTGGTGCTGGAAAACGGCAAGATCGCCGAAACCGGCAGCCATGCTGAACTGCTGGCCCATGGCGGGTTGTATGCGCGGTTGTGGCAACACCAGACGGGCGGGTTTGTCGGCATCGACTAATACGCCCCACCCCTTCAAGTCTAAACATACAAGCGAGCCTGCTCGCAAAGACGGTGGCTCAGATACAACAATATCGACTGACACACCGCCTTCGCGAGCAGGCTCGCTCCCACAAAGACCTGGAAAACTGCCAGAGGCCGTCAACCATGGGCTCTGGCGGTTTTTTGTGCTCACTGGAAATACCTAAAAACCCTGCTGTACTCAGCCCAGGTTCTGGAGATGGGCCTGTCGTAAGTCTGCAGGATGCATAACTTGATGATAGGAAGCCTATCAAGGACGCTCTCATGTCTCTGTTCAAACGTTCGGTCACTGAGTTGTTAGGTACGTTCTGGCTGGTGTTGGGGGGATGCGGCAGTGCGGTGCTGGCCGCATCGTCTCCGCTGGGAATCGGGGTGCTTGGCGTGGCCCTGGCGTTTGGCCTGACGGTGCTGACCATGGCATTCGCCATTGGCCATATCTCCGGCTGCCATCTGAACCCTGCGGTATCGGTCGGTTTGTTCGTAGGCGGTCGGTTCCCGGCCAAGGAATTGCCTGCCTACATCATCGCCCAGGTGATTGGCGGGATTATCGCCGCCGCATTGCTCTACTACATCGCCAGCGGCAAGGAAGGCTTCGACCTCTCTGCCGGCCTCGCCTCCAACGGCTATGGCGAACACTCTCCCGGCAAGTACTCGATGGCCGCAGGTTTTGTCTGTGAACTGGTGATGACAGCGATGTTCGTGCTGATCATCCTCGGTGCCACCGACAAGCGCGCCCCCGCCGGGTTGGCACCGATTGCCATCGGTCTGGCACTTACGCTGATTCACCTGATCTCGATTCCGGTCACCAACACCTCGGTCAATCCGGCTCGCAGTACCGGCCCGGCACTGATTGTCGGCGGTTGGGCTATCGCGCAATTGTGGATGTTCTGGGTCGCACCGCTGCTCGGTGCGGTGGTCGGCGGCGTGACGTATCGGTGGCTGGGCAAGGAGAGCAACTGACACGCTGGGTGACGTGTGGGTCTGGATTGCCGGCAAAACAAATCAGCCCCTCACGTTCGCCGATGCTTTTATAAGTGCCCCTTTTCAATATTTACTGCAGCGCCCGCACAAACAGATACAACCCCGCCCTTACTCCTTCATGGAAAGCAGTTACTCTTCCCGAGCAACAACGCAACCCGGAACACCCAGAAAAAACAATCACACAAACAACTAAACCAACCAGCAAAGGATTGCTGTATGAACCCTCTAAAATTACTCGCAACAGTTACTTTCCTCGGACTCTGTGTTTTTCAAGTCAATGCCAATGCAATGGACCTGAAAGAACATATAAAAATCGAATCGGCGAAAATTTATTACGAGTACAACTGCACGATCGACGATACGGAAGAAAGTATCCCCAGCAAATTGAGAGACCCAAAAGAAGTCGCGCAAGAACTCACCGAGTTGCTGGCCGCGTCAACACCAGTGACCTGTACAAGACCAAAATATGAATATGCCTGCTTCTTTCCAGGAAACAAAGACATCCCGCTCTCCCGCAATGTGTCTTACCCCTATTGGTCGAATGAACCCACGCTGGAAGGATTCAAAAACTCAGAGTTGGGTAAAAAGCTTCATAACTGTCAGGCACCGTGGTGGTAATTACTAACCCATAGATTTCTCATAAAAAAGGCCCTTCAGTGAAGGGCCTTTTTAATGAATATAGTTTTCAAGACTGTCGATAGGGCAATGCGGCACTTGCTTGCTCGGCGTAAGCCAAAACACCGGCTCGCTCCTCTTCAAGGAATGCCTTGACTGCCGCCTTCAACCCCGAATGGCGCAAGTAATGCCAGGAATGCGTGATCACAGGTTCAAACCCGCGAATCAACTTGTGCTCACCTTGAGCACCGGCATCGAAACGCTGAAAGCCATGGGCAATCGCGTAGTCCATGCCCTGGTAAAAGCAGGTCTCGAAATGGAGACGGTCGAACTCCGCCAGGCATCCCCAGTAACGACCATAAAAACTGTCGCCCCCCACCAGGCTGAACGCCATCGCGACCGGGCGTGAGCCTTGTTTGGCCAACACCACGCGAATCGATTCCGGCATGCGCTCGGCCAACAGACTGAAAAACGCCCGCGTCAGGTACGGCGCTTGCCGACGCACCGCGTAGGTATTGGCGTAGCAGGCATAGACAAAGTCCCACTGTGCCTCGGTCAATTGCCGACCTTCGAGCCATTCGAAATCAATGCCCTGCCCCGCCACTTGCTCGCGCTCCTTGCGCATCTGCTTGCGCTTGCGCGAACTGAGCACGTCGAGGAAGTCCTGAAAGTCCCGATACCCGCGGTTCTGCCAGTGGTACTGGCAGCCGATTCGCTGTAACCAACCCGGCTGTCCGGCTAATGCAGCATCGGTAAACGGATCGGTGAAGTTGATGTGGGCGCTGGAGAGTTCTTCAATTTCAAGGTAGCCCGGCAGGCTCTTCAGTAACTCGAAGCCGTCTTCGACAGTAGCCGCCAACAACCGTGGCCCGCTGACCGGGCTGAACGGCACGGCAGTTAAAAGCTTGGGGTAATAGTCGATGCCGGCACGCTCGCAGGCATCGGCCCACGCATGATCGAACACGTACTCGCCGTAGGAATGCCATTTACGGTAACTGGGCAGCGCGGCGATGAGCCGATCACCTTCAATATGCAGCAAGTGCTCGGGTTGCCAGCCGGAATGAGGGCCGAGGCTGCCACTGTCTTCCAAGGCACTGAGAAAGGCATGCCTTAGAAACGGCTGACTCTCGGGCACGAGGGCGTCCCACGTCTGAGGCGCGATTTCGGACAGACTTTCCAGACGTTGCAACGGCATCAACTACCTCTCCACTTCTTTGCGTCTAAGCCCCGCGAGTATCGCTTATCGGGGCGCAATCCACACCCGTGATTCGCCGAAAAGCCCGGAATAGAACGGTCACTCGCGCTTCATAACGTCATCGAGACGCCATTACTTTGCCACTGCTTTGTCATAAACCGTCGCGATACTTGCGCCTGTTTTTAGAGCGTCGGGTTCTACCCGGCCACTGCTTTCCGTCCGGCAACGGTCGGTTGTGTCCTGGATGGCCAAGTCATCCCTTTTCATCTCCGGAGATTGATATGCGTCTTGCTTCCACAAAAACTGCGACAGCCCTGTGTGGCGGGCTGTTGCTGGCCATGAGTGTTCCGGCCAGCGCCGCAGTCGACGCCAAACTGCTCGACATGCTTAAGGCTAACGGCTCGATTACCAACGCTCAGTACAGCGAACTGCAAGCCGACTTGGCCAAGGATCAGAAAGACCAGCAGATCGCCCGTCAGGCTCAACAAGAGACCAACGAGCAGATCGCGGCGACGGCGAAGAAAACCAATGAACTGAGCACCTTCGACCAGAAACTGGCGTGGGCGGCCAAGACCCAGTTCAAGGGTGACGTTCGTTTCCGTCAGGAATCGGTCCAAAACGATGACGTTCCAAACAATAAAGACCAGAATCGTCAGCGTATTCGCGCCCGTCTGGGTGCCTACAGCGAAATCAACCCGCAAGTCGACACCGGTATTCGTATTGCCACTGGCAGCAACGACGACGCTCGCTCCACCAACCAGGACCTGAACAACTACTTCGACAAGAAGGCGATCTGGCTGGACCAGGGTTACATCGACTACCACCCCGACGCGATCAAGAACCTGCACGTGATCGGCGGCAAAATGAATCAGCCATGGGTGAGCATGGGCGACATCATCTGGGATAGCGACGTCAACCCGGAAGGTCTGGCACTGACGTACAAATACCCGGTGGGCGGCAGTACCGAACTGTTCGGTAGCGCCGGTTACTACACCCTCAAGGACAACGTCGACGGCGAGGGTGTGGAGTTCAAACACGACCTGCGCCTGTACGCTGGCCAGTTGGGTGGGCGCTTCGCCATTACTGACAATCTGAAAATGACCCTGGGCGGCAGTATCTACGCCTACGACAACGCAGACAACAGTGCTTGCCCTGGCACCGGCACCGTCACCGCGCCCTGCGCACTGGCCGTCAACGGCAACAGCCCGGGAGAAGAGTTCAAACTGTACGAAGGCTTTGGTCAGCTGGATATCGGCGGCCTGCCAATGCCACTTTCGCTGTACGGTCAGTACGTCAACAACACCGAAGCCAGCAACAATCAGGATGTTGGCTGGCTAGCTGGTGTGAAGTCCAAGTTCTACGGTTTCAACGTGGACTACAACTACCGCGACGTGCAGCGTAACGCCGTGGTCGGCGCCTTCACCGACTCCGACTTCGCCAACGGCTTTACCGGTTCACGCGGCAGCAAGTTGAAAGTGAGCTACGAGTTGGACAAAAACTTCAACCTCGGCGCGACGTACTTCATGGCTACATCTGACCAAACCAACGCCAACATCAACAAGAAAGACTCCGACATCAACACCCTGCAACTGGATGCCGAAGCGAAGTTCTGATTCCCGCTACACGGCTCGGGCAAGGACGCCTGAGCTGCTTGTGATGGTCGTCAACGATAACGCTGCAAACCCGACACCCCACAGCACTCTCAGGTTTATCGCGAGCAAGCTCGCTCCTACAGTTTGCGCAGAATCACGCTACCAATCGAGTAACCGGCACCGAACGAGCTGAGTACCCCCAGCGAACCGGCCGCCAGATCATCCTGATTCTTGTGAAACGCAATCACCGAACCGGCAGAGCTGGTATTGGCGTAAGTGTCGAGAATCACGGGCGCCTCTGCTTCAGTGGCTTCGCGACCCAGCAGTTTCTTGACGATCAAGTGGTTCATGCTGAGGTTGGCCTGGTGCAGCCAAAAACGCTTCACATCGTTGATGTTCAGCTTGTTCTCCTCCAAGTGTGTAGCAATCAGCTCAGCCACCATCGGGCACACATCGCGGAACACCTTGCGGCCTTCCTGCACGAACAGTTTGTCCCTGGCACCGATGCCCTCCTCCGCTGCGCGGTTGAGGAAACCGAAGTTGTTGCGGATGTTGTTGGAGAACTTGGTCAAAAGCTTGGTGCTGACCACTTCGAACTGGTGCTTGGACGTTGCAAGGTCTGCGCGCTCGATGATCACCGCTGTGGCGGCGTCACCGAAGATGAAGTGGCTATCGCGATCGCGAAAGTTCAGGTGACCGGTGCAGACTTCCGGGTTAACCATCAGGATCGCCCGGGCCTGGCCCAGCTGCACGCTGTTGGTGGCGGCCTGAATACCGAAGGTCGCCGAGGAGCACGCGACGTTCATATCGAACCCGAAACCCTGGATACCCAACGCTTCCTGAACTTCGATGGCGATGGCCGGGTAGGCCCGTTGCAGGTTGGAGCAGGCGACAATCACGCCGTCGATGTCAGCGGCGGTTTTGCCAGCGCGCTGCAAGGCTTGTTCGGCGGCGCCGATGGCCATTTGACAGAGCACAGACCATTCGTCATTCGAGCGCTCTGGCAAGCGTGGTGCCATGCGATTCGGATCAAGGATGCCGTCCTTGTCCATGACAAAGCGACTCTTGATGCCGGACGCTTTTTCGATAAACGCTACGCTGGATTCGGTCAAGGCATCGACTTCGCCACGGGCGATGGCGTCGGCATTGTCGGCGTTGAACTGCACGACGTAAGCATTGAAAGACTGCACCAGCTCTTCATTGGAGATGCTGTTGGCCGGGGTGTACAGGCCGGTGCCGCTGATGACGACGTTATGCATGGTCGTTTCTCTAATCTGTTCAGGCAGAAAATATTGGCACCGTCGTACCAATACACAAAAAGTCTGTTCCCGTCCCGGGAAGCAAACCTGGCATCGTTTTATTCCACTCCGCTAATACCGGTGAAGGCTTGAAACAGCGGGGCCGGCGTTTATAGGCGCGAAGTTTGCCATAAACGCTGGGGTTTGGCCCCATTTGCGAGATAAAACGGCGCAACACAATTACTGTAGGAGCTGCGAAGGCTGCGATCTTTTGATCTTTATTTGTCGCGACGCCAGAAGATCAAAAGATCGCAGCCTTCGGCAGCTCCTACAGTGGATCGCAGTGATCATAGTGTGGATTCAGGGCTCGACCTGGCTCCATTGCTTGTTCAGGCGTTTGTCGGAAATCGGTACCTTGGTCCCCAGTTGCTGAGCGAACAGCGAAACCCGATATTCTTCCAGCCACCAGCGATACAGTTCCAGCTGCGGATCGCGTTTGCCTTCCTGGACGTGCTTGTTGGCGCGGGTCTGGTATTGAGCCCAGAGGCCGGACAATTCGCCGCTCCAGACCCGATCCCTCTGCACCTGAGCGCCGATTTTTTCGAAGCGCTGCTCGACCGCTTTCAGGTAGCGCGGCAATTCCTTGAGCCATTGCATCGGAGTTTCACGGACAAAGCCCGGGTAAACCAGATGACTGAGCTGCTGTTTGATGTCGTTCAGGGCCACGGCTTGCGCCAGATCGATCTTGCCCTTGAAGCGCTTTTGCAGGCCGTGCCAGAGCTTGAGGATTTCCAGCGTCAGCTTCGCCAAACGCTCGGCGTGCTCGGTCCACGCACCGCGCTTGCGCTCGGCCAGCGCCGCGAGTCCTGCGCCGTCACGCGGCAATGGGTCTTCGCCGTCGAGAATGCAGCTGTCGAGGCTGGCCAGCAGAATGTCTTCGACCAGGCTGTCGATGCGCCCCATGTCGCGGTACATCAGGCCCAACTCGGTCAGCCCCGGCAACTTGCCACGTAGAAATTTCGCAGGCTCCGCCAGCTGCTGCATCAGCAAACGCTGCAAGGCGCGGCGATGCTGGAACTCGGCTTCGGCCGGCGTCGAGAAACGCCCTTCCTTCACGGTTCCGGCTTCTTCCACCAGCGCCGGATAGACCGTCATCGACAGCCCGGCAATTTTCTGTTGAGTCTTTTGCGCCACCGCGGCGAACACTTTAGCCTCGACCGGTTGCTGGCTTTTCGCGGTGTGCGGCACGGCCAATGCCGCCTGGCTCGCTTCGGCAAAACGAGCGGTCAGTTCTGCCAGATCCCGCCCTTCGCCCAGGAACATGCCTTGGCCGTCGACGATTTCGAGGTTCATTCGCAGATGATTTTCGACCTGTTGCGCGGCTTCGGCCCAGGCCTCATCGCTGACCCGTGCCCCCGTCATACGCAGCAGTTCTCGGCCCAACGCCTGAGGCAGCGAGCCCTCAGCGAAGGTCATGCGCTGCAATGCGGCTTTGACGAAGTCCGGCACCGGCACGAAATTCTTGCGCAGCGCCTTGGGCAGGTTACGAACCAGCGCAATGCACTTGGCCTCGATCACGCCCGGCACCAGCCATTCCAGACGCTCCGGCGGCAGCATCGGCAACAGCGGTGCCGGCACGCGCAGGGTCACACCGTCGCGCGGATGGTTCGGCTCAAAGTGATAACTCAGTGCCAGCTCCAGATCGCCAATGTGCAAGCTGTCCGGGTAATGCAGGGCCGTGACTTCGCTCGCCTCGCGGGCCAGCACGTCTTCCTCGCGCATGATCAGCAACTGCGGATCTTTCTGGTTGTTGACGCGATACCAGCTGTCAAACGTCGCGGTCTGGTGGATCTCCGCCGGCAGTCGCGCGTCGTAGAAGGCGAACAGGGTTTCTTCGTCGGCCAGAATGTCACGACGGCGGGCCTTGGCTTCCAGTTCGTCAAGCTGTTCCAGCAGTTGCGCATTGGCCGTCAGACACTTGGCCCTGGATTGAATTTCGCCGCGCACCAAGCCTTCACGAATGAACAGCTCACGGGACGTGACAGGGTCGATTGGACCGTAATGCACCGGCCGGCGACCGACCACGATCAACCCGAACAAGGTGATCTGCTCGAACGCCACGACCTGCCCGCGCTTCTTCTCCCAATGCGGTTCGAAGTGGTTTTTCTTGATCAGGTGCCCGGCCAGCGGTTCGATCCAGTCGGCATCGATCTTGGCGACCATCCGCGCGTAAAGCTTGGTGGTTTCCACCAGCTCGGCGGTCATCAGCCATTGCGGACGTTTCTTGCCCAGACCGGATGAGGGATGAATCCAGAAGCGCCGCTGGCGGGCACCGAGGTAATCGCCCTCATCGGTTTTCTGACCGATCTGACTGAGCAGACCTGAAAGCACGGCTTTGTGCAGTTTCGGATAATCCGCTGGTTCTTTGTTGATGCTCAACTGCATGTCGCGGCAGATCAGGCTCAACTGACGGTGCGAGTCGCGCCATTCGCGCAGGCGCAGGTAATTCAGGAAATTTTTGCGGCACCAGTTACGCAACGGACTCGCCGTCAGCGCCTGGCGTTGTTCTTCAAAACCACGCCACAGATTGACCAACCCGGCGAAGTCCGAATCCACGTCTTTCCATTGTGCGTGGGCCTGATCCGCTGCTTGCTGACGCTCCGGCGGACGCTCGCGCGGGTCTTGAATCGACATGGCGCTGGCGACGATCAACACCTCTTGCAAGCTGCCGAGTTTCGCCGCTTCGAGCAGCATGCGGCCCATGCGCGGGTCCACCGGCAGCCGCGCCAACTGGCGGCCAAGCGGGGTCAGCTGACTGTTGCGATCCACTGCCGAGAGTTCTTGCAGCAGGTTGAAACCGTCACTGATGGCTTTGCCATCCGGCGGCTCGATAAACGGGAAGTCGGTGATCTCGCCAAGGCGCAGGTGCAGCATCTGCAGGATCACGGCGGCGAGGTTGGTCCGCAGGATTTCCGGGTCGGTAAACTCCGGGCGCCCAATGAAATCTTCTTCGCTGTAGAGGCGAATGCAAATGCCCGGCTCGACCCGGCCGCATCGGCCTTTACGCTGGTTGGCGCTGGCCTGGGAAATGGCTTCGATGGGCAGGCGCTGGACCTTGGCACGGTAGCTGTAGCGGCTGATGCGCGCGGTGCCACTGTCGATCACGTAACGAATGCCCGGCACGGTCAACGAGGTTTCGGCGACGTTGGTTGCCAGAACGACGCGGCGGCCCGGGTGCGACTGGAAAATCCGCTGCTGCTCGGCCGGCGAAAGCCGCGCGTACAACGGCAGGATTTCGGTGTGCTTGAGCTGGGCCTTGCGCAGCATGTCGGCGGCATCGCGAATCTCGCGCTCGCCGGGCAGGAACACCAGCACGTCACCGGGGCTCTTGCGCTCGCTACGCTCGAACGCGGCGATTTCGTCGAGCGTGGCGAGAATCGCCTGATCCACGGTCAAGTCGTCCTCGACGCGGTTGCCCTCTTCGTCCTGTTCCAGCGTCAGCGGGCGATACCAGGTGTCTACTGGAAAGGTGCGACCTGACACCTCGACAATCGGCGCATCGTCGAAGTGCTTGGAGAAGCGCTCCAGGTCGATGGTCGCCGAAGTGATGATGACTTTCAGGTCCGGACGACGGGGCAGCAGGGTTTTCAGGTAACCAAGCAAAAAGTCGATGTTGAGGCTGCGTTCGTGGGCTTCGTCGACGATGATCGTGTCGTAGCGTTCCAGGTAACGGTCATTCTGGGTTTCCGCCAGCAGGATGCCGTCGGTCATCAGTTTGATCAGGGTATTGGAATCGCTCTGGTCCTCGAACCGTACCTGATAACCAACCAGCGCACCCAACGGCGTCGCCAGTTCTTCGGCAACACGACTGGCGACGCTGCGGGCGGCGATTCGGCGCGGCTGGGTGTGACCGATCAGGCCATGTTGGCCGCGACCGATTTCCAGGCAGATTTTCGGCAACTGGGTGGTTTTACCCGAACCGGTTTCGCCGGCAATGATCAGCACCTGATGCTTGAGCAGTGCCTCTTTGATTTCGTCGCGTTTGGCGGCGATCGGCAGGCTGTCGTCGTAACGAATCACCGGCAGGCTGGCCCGTCGCGCCAACACCTGATCACAAGACGCCTGCGTACGCGTCACCCACTGCGCCAGCTTGGCTTCGTCAGGTTTCTTGCGCAGCTCAAGCAACTGCCGCCGCAGCCGGTGGCGGTCGGCGAGCATGGCGTGATCAAGGTTTTTCAGCAGTTTGTCGATGGAAGGCGATTCGTCAGTCATCAGGTACGCAATAAGTTGTCTAGTGGCGCAAGGAACGGATTGTCGCAGATTTAAAGGACAAACGAGATCCCTGTAAGCCGGCGTTCGGCTCAGTAGCAGCTGTCGAGGCCCTGTGGGAGCGAGCTTGCTCGCGATAGCGGTTTAACATTCAACAATGATGTTGGCTGGGATTCCGTCATCGCGAGCAAGCTCGCTCCCACAGGGGCTCAGGCGCAGCCTCGCTGGGGCTCGACAGCTGCTACATAGATCCAATCCGGTTATTCGTTATCCCGGCCTTTGCGGCGGTAGGGGAACACGTCAATCACCTTCCCCGCCTGAATCGCGGCTTGCAGGCTTTTCCAGTAATCAGCGTTGTACAACTCGCCATGCAGTTGATCGAACAACTTGCGCTGCCCCGAATCGGCAAACAAAAACGGCGGAAACTCCTCGGGAAACACATCCAGTGGCCCAATCGAATACCAGGGTTCGGACGCCATCTCGTCTTCCGGCGTACGCGGCTGCGGGATATGCCTGAAGTTGGCCTCCGTCAGGAAGCAAATCTCGTCGTAATCATAAAACACCACCCGACCGTGGCGCGTTACGCCGAAGTTCTTCAGCAGCATGTCGCCCGGAAAGATATTCGCCGCCGCCAGTTGCTTGATCGCCAGACCGTAATCCTCCAGCGCCTCGCGCACCTGTGCTTCGTTGGCGTTTTCCAGGTAAAGATTCAACGGCGTCATCCGCCGCTCGGTCCAGCAGTGGCGGATCA
Source organism: Pseudomonas sp. IT-P253 (assembly GCF_949768125.1). Taxonomy (NCBI): domain Bacteria; kingdom Pseudomonadati; phylum Pseudomonadota; class Gammaproteobacteria; order Pseudomonadales; family Pseudomonadaceae; genus Pseudomonas; species Pseudomonas sp. IT-P253. Next base: position 53,962 of record NZ_CATKPT010000012.1, read on the forward strand.
GTACAGTGTCGCCCTCCACAGACACCGTGGACGCGGCCACTTGCAGCAGTTCTTCCAGGCACGCCGGATCGAATTTGCTCAACGGGAAACGGAAATCGGCGAATTCCTGGGTATCGGCCATGCGCCCGACCCGGTCGACGCTTTTCACCAAACGGTACTTTTCGATCACCGTCGCACGGTCGACGTTTTTCGACGGTGAAAAACGGTCCTTGATGATTTTGAATACGGTGTTGAACCCCGGCAGGGTAAACACGCTCATCACCATGCCGCGTACGCCGGGCGCCATGATGAACTGGTCATCGGTGTTGGCCAGGTGGTTGATCAGTGCCCGGTAGAACTCGGACTTGCCGTGTTTGTAGAAACCGATCGAGGTGTACAACTCAGCGATGTGCTTGCCCGGCAGGATGCGCTTGAGGAAGCCGATGAACTCCGCCGGCACCGGCACATCCACCATGAAATACGAACGGGTGAACGAGAAGATGATCGACACGTCCGCTTCATCGGTGATCAGTGCATCGATCTGAATCCCACGCCCTTCGCGGTGCAGCAGCGGAATCACCAGCGGCCATTGCTCATCCTGCGTGTAAATGCGCCCGACCAGGTAGGCGCCCTTGTTGCGGTAGAGCACCGAGGAAAACAGTTCGACGCTCAAATGCGGGTCCTTGCAGACCCAGTCCGGCAGGTTCTCGCGCAATTGTGCTTCGAGGCGGCGCAGGTCGCCGGCCAGGTCAGCGTAATCCTCGCTGAAGCGGTAGTCGGCAAAAATGCTCGAGAGCATGCCGGACAACTGACCTTGAGGTTTGTAGACGCGGGTTTGTGCGGCGCGGGCCCGACGCAGGCTTGGCCGGGTGGTGTGGATGAACATGCAGCCGTCGCTGATCAGGTCATGGCTGAACAGCCCGCAGAAGATCGAGTTGTACCAGGTCTCGGACAGTTCATCGTCGAAACGCAGGTCGATCAAGGTGATGTAAGCGCTTTTGACCAGTGGCCAGCAGCCGACGTCCAGCGTGTCGGCGTCAAACGCAGTGCGCAACCGCTCCACCGTTTCGCCGACTTTTTCTTCATACAGATTGATCCGCGCTGCCGATGCCGATTGCGTCTCCTGCCACTTGGCCTGTTCGAATCGGGCTCGGGCACCGTCGGTGATCTGACGGAAATGCTCGCGGTAATCGTCAAAGCCATCGAGGATCATTCGGGCGATGTCGGCGGCTGGCCATTGCTGCGGCATGGTGAGACCTCTGCGGGAATTCGGAAGGGCTGAGCTTAGCCAGTGAACCGGGTGCAGGAGAAGCGTAATTTTTACGCCGATGCTGCATCAATGCCACGAACTCACCGTCAGGGTTTTCATCCTCATATTAAATGCCCGTTTTTCGGTTGCCAGACACTTGGCTCTCGGCAACACTCTCGCCCCCATCAAGGAAGGAGTGCGTCGTGAGCCCCGTCGATATTTTTCGTTTGCTGTCGCTGGCGGCCATTTGGGGCGCGAGCTTCTTGTTCATGCGCATCATTGCCCCAGTGATCGGCACCGTTCCGACGGCGTTTTTCCGTGTATCGATTGCCGCAACCGGGTTGTTGGTGATCCTCGGATTGATGCGTATCAGCTGGGACTTCAAAGGCAAACTCAAGACAGTGATGCTGCTCGGGGTGATTAACTCCGGGATTCCGGCGACCCTTTATTCGGTCGCCGCGCAAGTACTGCCGGCCGGTTACTCGGCCATTTTCAATGCCACCACGCCATTGATGGGCGTGTTGATCGGCGGCCTGTTCTTCAGTGAAAGACTCACCGCCACCAAGCTTGGCGGCGTATTCCTCGGGCTGTTCGGCGTCGGCATCCTGACCCGTGCCGGCCCGGTGGCATTCGACATGGAACTGCTGATGGGCGCCCTCGCCTGCCTGCTCGCCACGACCTGCTACGGTTTCGCCGGATTCCTCGCCCGCCGCTGGCTCGATCAGGCCGGCGGTCTCGACAGTCGTCTATCGGCACTGGGCAGTATGCTCGGCGCGACGCTGTTTCTGTTGCCGCTGTTCGGTTACAGCGTGCTCAGCCAGCCACCGGCGAGCTGGGGCGGCTGGAGTGTCTGGCTGTCGTTGCTGGGGCTGGGTCTGGGCTGCACGGCGTTTGCGTACATCATTTACTTCCGTTTGCTCACCTCCATCGGGCCGGTGAAGTCGATGACCGTGACGTTCATGATTCCGCCGTTCGGGGTGTTGTGGGGGGCAATGTTGCTGGATGAGCCGCTGTCGATGGCGCACATTTATGGCGGGGTGTTGATTGCGGCGGCGTTGTGGCTGGTATTGAAGCCGGCGGTGTTGAAGTCTGTTGAGGTCGCTACCAGATAGTTTTGTGGTGACGCCTGCTCGCGAAAGCGGTGGTTCGATCAGCACAAACTACAATGCCGCTTCACTCGTTTCGCATCCCCCCATCGCACACGCTGGCCAACTAAAAAAGCCCGGAGCACCGCTCCAGGCCTTTTCGGGTTCTAGCGGATTTACGCGTTTTTACGGAACACAAACACCAGGCCGACGATGATCAGCAGCATGCCGAGCATGCTCAATGTCGCCAGTTTGTTGCCGAAAAACAGGTAGTCCATTATCGCCGTCACCGCCGGCACCAGGTAAAACAGGCTGGTGACATTCACCAGATTGCCCCGGGCGATCAAACGGTACAGCAGCAAGGTCGCCAGTACCGATACCACCAATCCCATCCACAACACCGGCACGATGAAACCGCTGCTGTATTCGACATCAAACGGCTGGAACGGCACGAATATCCCGCAGAGCAACAGTCCCGCCAGGTACTGCACGGGCAGCGTACCGAGCGGATTGTCGGTGATGCGCTTCTGCATGATCGAACCGAACGTCATGCTCGCCAGCGCCAGCAAACCGAAGAGCATGCCGGCCAGCGACATGCCGGCCAAGCCGATCCCCTGATAGACCACCATGATCAACCCGGCCAGCCCCAGGGTCAGGCCGAACATTCGGCTGGTTGATCGCTGACGCTCCATGATCACCACCGTGAGAATGGGCTGCACGCCCATGATCGTGGCCATCACGCCCGGCGTGACTTTCAGGTCCAGGGCCAGCAGATAGAAAATCTGATAAGCCCCCAGCAACACCACGCCCGTGGCCATCGCATACAGCATCGGCTTGCCGCCCTTGGGCAGTTTCAGCTTGAGCAACGGTACCAGCAGCACCAGGCCGCACAACGCAATGGCAAAACGAAACAGCAGAAAGGCAAAGGGCGACGCGTGGGCCAGCCCCCATTTAGAGAAGATCGCCCCGCTGCTCCATAGCAAAACGAACAGACTCGTAGACGCCGCCGCGAGCGCGGATTTTTTCGAAAGGACAAACATGAATACCACCTGTAGTCAGGCAAAAAGCCAACTCAGCCGAAGCTGAAATCCAGTAGTTTTTTCAGGCGAGCGTTTTTCAGAAGGGCATGGGAGCAGCAAAGAGCAGCTGATCAGCCCGAAACGCAAACACCCGGCGGTGATACGACTGCGTACACCGGCGTGCTACGGACAGGTGGGGGGTAATGACTGATCTGCGCAGGCTGCTGATTCCCGCACGGCACGACGCCAGCGTTGACCGCTGAATCGACTACCGCGTTGATGAGGGAAGCAGGCATGAGCTGATCTTTTTTGATGAAGTGGACGGCGAGTTAGAAATCACCGAGCGCCGACTATAACCAGCGGCCGGCGTGGATTGCAATGGTCTGGACAAGGGAACCGCTCAATTCCCTACGCGCCCTGTAGCAGCTGGTGAAGCCTGCGTTCGGCGGCTGTAGGAGCGAAGCTTGCTCGCGAAGAACGATAACGCGGTGTGTCAGAACTGACGCCTTCGCGAGCAAGCTTCGCTCCTACGGTAGCCGAACGCAGGCTGCTACAGGTCGTGTTACGGGCAGTTTTTCATTCTGGGACCGGAATCACCCAAACAGCCAATACCCCAACAACGTCAGCACCACCACCGCCAACACCGGCCGCATCACGCGGTAGGCCTTTGGATTGCGACGCTTCCACTTTTTGACCACACCACTGAACTTGTCGCTGGAGTTCTTGCTCCACGCATAAGCTCGGTTGATACCGCCCACGTGTTCGTCGTCGAGGTTCTGCGGCGCAGTCGCGCGACCCAGCCAGCCGCTGATGAAGCGGTTGATGCGGGTCATGACGCGGTTGCTCAGCGGTCGTTCAATGTCGCAGAAAAGGATGACGCGAGTCTTCTCGGTTTCGTTCTTGACCCAGTGCACGTAGGTCTCATCGAACATCACGTCTTCGCCATCGCGCCAGGCGTAGACCTGACCGTCGACAAAGATTCGGCAGTCATCGGAGTTCGGTGTCGACAGCCCCAGGTGATAGCGCAGGGAACCGGCAAACGGGTCGCGGTGCGGATTGAGGTGACTGCCGCCGGGCAGCAACGCGAACATGGCGCCTTTGACGTTCGGAATATTGCTGACCAATGCCACTGTTTTCGGGCACAGGGCTTCGGCGGATGGCAGGGGTTTGTCGTACCACTTGAGGTAGAAGCGCTTCCAGCCTTTCTTGAAGAACGAGCCAAAACCGGCGTCGTTGTTCTTTTCGGCGGCACGGATGTACCCCTCGTCGAACAGGTGCATCGCTTCATCGCGAATGACTTCCCAGTTGTCCTTGAGCACATCCAGTTCCGGGAACTTGCTGCGATCCAGATACGGTTTGGACGGCACGCCGGAGAACAAGTACATCAAGGCGTTGTAGGGCGCGAACAGCGCTGAGTGGTTGACGAACTGACGCAGGACCGGCAGGCGCGCCTTACCGCGCAAATGCACATAGAGGACGCTGCCGAGAAACAGCAGCAACACAGAAGTCTTTGCGGCAAAGGAAAAGGTCATCAACAACTCCTGAAAAATAGGCAACTTTGCGCAACGCCATTTACCCGACGTGACAGCCGGGCATGATAAACATTCCCGGCAACGGGAAACACCCGCATAAGCCAACATTCAGTGTTAAGGATTGTGCAATAAATCACTTAATTAACATAAAGCTCCTGAACGGGGACTGACCTGAATCAGTCCTGCTACAAGATCAAAAGATCGTCCGAACGCGGCCCGAACCTGCGGCAGCTCCTACTGCTGATTCTCCTGTTCGGTGAACAGATCGCTGAACAACATGCTCGACAAGTAGCGCTCACCCGAGTCCGGCAGGATCACGACGATGGTTTTGCCTTGCATTTCCGGGGTCTCCGCCAGGCGAACCGCTACTGCCATGGCGGCACCGCAGGAAATCCCGCACAAAATCCCTTCTTCTTGCATCAAGCGCAGCGCCATGGCCTTGGATTCGTCGTCGGTCACCAGCTCGACCCGATCGACGATCGACAGATCAAGGTTCTTCGGCACAAAACCGGCACCAATGCCCTGGATCTTGTGCGGGCTCGGTTTGATTTCCTGTCCAGCCAACGCTTGAGTGATGACCGGAGACGATACGGGCTCCACCGCCACCGAGATAATCGGTTTGCCCTGGGTATTCTTGATATACCGCGAAACCCCGGTAATGGTTCCACCTGTGCCAACGCCTGCCACCAGGACATCGACCGCACCATCGGTGTCGTTCCAGATTTCCGGGCCCGTGGTTTTTTCGTGGATGGCGGGGTTGGCAGGGTTATCGAACTGCGACGGCATGAAGTACGTGGCCGGGTCACTGGCAACGATTTCGCCCGCTTTTTCGATCGCACCCTTCATGCCTTTGGCGGGCTCGGTCAACACCAGTTCGGCGCCGAGTGCTTTGAGAACCTTGCGTCGTTCGATGCTCATGGATGCCGGCATGGTCAGCACCAATTTGTAACCACGGGCAGCGGCAACGAACGCCAGGCCGATGCCAGTGTTACCCGAGGTCGGTTCGACAATGGTCATGCCCGGCTTGAGTTTGCCGGTGCTTTCGGCATCCCAGATCATATTCGCACCGATCCGGCATTTGACCGAATAACCCGGGTTGCGCCCTTCGATCTTGGCCAGGATTGTCACGCCACGCGGGGCGATGCGGTTGATCTGCACCAGTGGCGTATTGCCGATGGAATGGGCGTTGTCAGCGAAAATACGGCTCATGGCTGGGTCCTTGTACAGCGTTGAATTAACTGCCAAAGGTATGCTTCTTGCCTGTAGTCGTCCAGTTCAGGCGAACGTCCAGGCACCGCAACAGTCAATGGCTTTACAACGCCAGAGATTTGCCATCATGAATCGTCGATACAGCTGGCCCCTATGGACCCTCGCCGGCGTCGTTGTGCTGCTGATTGCCTTGCACATCGCCTTGCCCTACATGGTGCGCAACTACTTGAACGACAAATTGGCGGACATGGGCGCCTACCGTGGCCAGATCAACGACGTCGACCTGGCCCTGTGGCGCGGTGCTTACAAAATCAATGGGCTGAAGATCGTAAAAATAGACGGCAAGATCCCGGTACCCTTCGTCAATGCGCCACTGATTGACCTCTCCGTCAGCTGGCATTCTCTCTGGTACAACCACGCGGTGGTGGCCGAGGTGCAGTTCTTTCATCCCGAGGTGAATTTCGTCGATGGCGGCGCCAACAAACAAAACTCGCAAACGGGTCAGGGCACTGACTGGCGAGCTCAACTGGGCAAGTTGTTGCCAATCACGTTGAACGAAGTGCGTATCTTCGACGGCAAGATCAGTTTCCGTAACTTCAATTCCAAGCCCCCCGTTAATATGAACGCCACCCAGGTCAATGCCAGCATTTTTAATCTGACCAACGTGGTCGATACCAAAGGCAAGCGAGATGCCCGCTTCGAAGGCAATGCGCTGCTATTGGGGCAGGCGCCATTGGAAACCACTGCCACGTTCGATCCGCTGAGCAACTTCGAAGACTTCGAATTCCGCCTGCGGGTCAAGGACATCGAACTCAAACGCATGAACGACTTCGCTTCAGCCTACGGCAAGTTCGACTTCAACGCCGGCCACGGAGATGTGGTGATCGAAGCGCAAGCCAAAAAAGCCCAATTAAACGGCTACATCAAACCGCTACTGAAGGATGTCGACGTGTTCAATTGGCAACAGGATGTTGAAAACAAAGACAAAGGGATTTTCCGATCCATTTGGGAAGCCATTGTCGGGGGCTCCGAAACAGTGCTGAAAAACCAGGCCAAGAATCAGTTTGCGACTCGCGTTGAACTCAGCGGCAGCGTACATCGACAAGATGTCAGCGCGTTCCAGGCGTTTTTGCAGATTTTACGCAATGGTTTCATTCAGGCATTCAATGCCCAGTATGAGCGGCCGAAGCCGGATGCGGGCTAAGGTTTTCGGGTGATCGTGTAGCGACCGCTTTCTTCAGCGGCCTGCGCCGGCCTCGATTGTTGCTGCAAGAAATCCCAGCCCAGACAGGCCAGTGCCAACGATCGAGGCACCGCGTCACGACCGCTGCTGTAGCGAGTAATGGTGCGGGCACTGACCCCAAGCGCTTCAGCCGCCTGACTCAGGGGCAAACCAGTACGGGCACGCCAATCGATGAAGATCCGCGTGTTTTCGTCGGACGCGTTTTGCGCGAGTGCGTCCAGATAGAGCGTATCGGCGCCGATCTGGATGTCCTGCTCGGGCCACTCGACGCTCCAACCCTCGTCGCCCAGGGTCGCACGTTCGAATGCACCCGCCTCCAGCAATGGCTGTAATCCGGGATAGGCGTGCAGGTCGCGGCTCAAATCGAGGGTCAACTGCTGGCCGTCGATAAACGTCAGCGCCAGGCGGTAACTCGTCAAAACCTGTATGGACGCCAGCCGTGGTCGTTTCATGGGTAACATCGTTTCCAATCCTCCAGTAGTTGCACTTGATGGGCCCTGACCCATGCCAGCGCTTCCTTGATGATCAGCGGCGGCGCCTTGCCGACCACCACTTCGACGGTTTCCAGGCTGAGCATCACGTCGAGTCCACCGCCCGTCAGGTGCACATGGGGTGGTGGGTGATCCTTCTCACGCAACTGAATGCGGTACGTATCGCGAAATCGATATTTAGTAGACATGCACCGCACACTATCGCCAATATGGCGATAGCTCAATACTGGCCAGCCGCCGAGACTGAGTCAAGATGTGACGCTCTATTCAGAGACTGAATAGGCCGTCTGCGTTCACAGTCGACCGGGCACCGCGTTATAGTCGGGCACTACAATTATTGCGCCCCGCCCTGCCCCGTCAGGTCGGCGTTACCGTTCGAGGATTTGCAAATGAAGTTCGAAGGCACCCAGGCCTATGTCGCCACCGATGACCTGAAACTCGCGGTCAATGCCGCCATCACCCTGGAGCGGCCGCTGCTGGTCAAGGGTGAACCGGGCACCGGCAAGACCATGCTCGCCGAGCAACTGGCCGAGTCCTTCGGCGCCAAGCTGATCACCTGGCACATCAAGTCCACCACCAAGGCACATCAGGGCCTGTACGAGTACGACGCGGTCAGCCGCCTGCGAGACTCGCAGCTGGGCACCGACAAGGTCCACGACGTTCGCAACTACCTGAAAAAGGGCAAGCTCTGGGAAGCCTTCGAATCAGAAGAGCGGGTGATCCTGCTGATCGACGAAATCGACAAGGCCGACATCGAGTTCCCTAACGACCTGCTGCAAGAACTCGACAAAATGGAGTTCTACGTTTACGAGATCGACGAGACCATCAAGGCCAAGAAGCGCCCGATCATCATCATTACCTCCAACAACGAGAAAGAACTGCCGGACGCCTTCCTGCGCCGCTGCTTCTTTCACTACATCGCCTTCCCCGACCGCGTCACGCTGCAGAAGATCGTTGACGTGCACTACCCTGATATCAAGAAAGACCTGGTCAGCGAAGCGCTGGACGTGTTCTTCGACGTGCGCAAGGTGCCGGGCCTGAAGAAAAAACCATCGACCTCCGAACTGGTGGACTGGCTGAAGCTGCTGATGGCGGACAACATCGGCGAAGCGGTGCTGCGCGAACGCGATCCGACCAAGGCCATTCCACCGCTGGCCGGCGCGCTGGTGAAGAACGAACAGGACGTGCAATTGCTTGAGCGCCTGGCGTTCATGAGCCGTCGCGGCACTCGCTGATCCCTCTGTTTAACAAGATAGAGGGCAACAGCCATGCTGCTTAACCTGTTCAATGAAATGCGTGCAGCCAAAGTGCCGGTCTCGGTACGCGAACTGCTGGACCTGATCAACGCGCTGAAACAGCGCGTGACCTTCGCTGACATGGACGAGTTTTATTACTTGTCACGGGCGATTCTGGTGAAGGACGAAAAGCATTTCGACAAGTTCGACCGGGCCTTCGGCGCCTACTTCAATGGCCTGGAAAAACTTGACGATCACCTTCAGGCGTTGATTCCTGAAGACTGGCTGCGCAAGGAATTCGAACGTTCCCTGACCGACGAAGAACGGGCAGCGATCCAGTCCCTCGGCGGCCTGGACAAGCTGATCGAAGAGTTCAGGAAACGCCTCGAAGAACAGAAGGAACGCCATGCCGGCGGCAACAAATGGATCGGCACCGGCGGCACCAGTCCGTTCGGTTCCGGTGGTTTCAACCCGGAAGGTATTCGGGTCGGTGATGCCGGCAAGCGCCAGGGCAAAGCAGTCAAGGTCTGGGATCAGCGCGAGTACAAGAACCTCGACGATTCGGTGGAGCTGGGCACGCGCAACATTAAGGTTGCCCTGCGCCGGTTGCGCAAATTCGCCCGTCAAGGCGCGGCGGAAGAGCTCGACATCGATGGCACCATCGACCACACCGCGCGCGATGCCGGCCTGCTGAACATCCAGATGCGTCCGGAGCGGCGTAACACCGTCAAGCTGTTGCTGTTGTTCGACATCGGCGGCTCGATGGACGCCCATGTGAAGATCTGCGAAGAGCTGTTTTCGGCCTGCAAGACCGAGTTCAAGCATTTGGAGTACTACTATTTCCACAACTTCATTTATGAATCCGTGTGGAAGAACAACATGCGCCGCACCTCCGAGCGCACGTCGACCCAGGATTTGCTGCACAAGTATGGCGCCGACTACAAAGTGATCTTCATCGGCGATGCCGCCATGGCGCCTTATGAAATTACCCAGGCCGGCGGCAGCGTCGAGCACTGGAACGAAGAAGCGGGTTACGTGTGGATGCAGCGCTTCAAGGAGAAGTTCAAGAAGCTCATCTGGATCAATCCGTATCCAAAAGATACGTGGGGCTATACGTCTTCGACCAATATCGTGCGCGATTTGATTGATGACCAGATGTACCCGCTGACGTTGCGGGGACTTGAAGAAGGGATGCGGTTTCTTTCCAAGTAATCTCTGTTGCCTGTTCGGACGCTTTCGCGAGCAGGCTCGCTCCCACATTGGACTTTGTGTTCGCTGGAGATCAACTGTGTGCGAGCCTGCTCGCGAAGCTTTAGCGATCTGAAAACCGCCGCAAATACTCAACTTGCTCCCGATGCGCCACCTCCTGCACCACCGGCCGCAACCGCACCTTCGCCCCCGGCAAACACTGCGCCAGCCGCGCCAGCGCCAACGGCGTCAACGCCCCCAATCGCGGATACCCGCCAATGGTCTGCCGATCATTAAGCAGCACGATCGGCTGCCCGTCCGGCGGTACCTGGACTGCACCCAGCGGGATACCTTCAGAAATCATCGGTTTGCCCTCGTACTGCAACGCCGTTCCCAGCAGGCGTATGCCCATGCGATCGGCACGGCTGTCGAGGGTCCAGACGCTGTTGAACGCGTCGAACGTACTTTGTCCGCTGAATTTGCCGATCTGTGCACCAAGCACCAAATCCAACGGCAAATTGGCGTTGAGGTCCGGCCGATGTTCTACCGGTAGCTCGCGCAGCAGCAACAACCCACTGCCGGAGTAACTCAACGGCGCGCCTTTGGCTAACGCCCTGCCCATTCCATCCAGGCCACCGAGCGCCTCACGGACCACCGTCGCACTGCTGCCCAACACCTTCGGCGCATCAAACCCGCCGGGCGCCGCGAGATAGGCCCGCGCCCCGAGCAGCGGTTGCGTGAACTGCAATCGCTGACCTTTGTTCAGCCTGAAACTGCGCCACGGCGCCAACGCCTCGCCATCCACCTGTGCGCCCAGATCCGCCCCGGCCAACGCCAGCACGCAGTCTTCTTCGGCCACCACGGTGAACCCGCCGAGGGTGATTTCGATTACCGGTGCATCCAGTCCATTGCCCAGCAGCCAATTGGCCCAGGACATCGATCGCCAATCCAGCCCGCCGCCCTGGGTAACGCCCAGGTGTCGCACGCCGAATCGCCCCGCGTCCTGCAACAGGCACAGTGGCGTACTCGCTTCTATCAATAGACGGCTCATGCCTGTGCCTCCAACGGCGTGTCGTCACCGCCCAGGTTGATGAACTCGGCATGGCCGATCGCCTCGAAACGCACCGTGTCGCCCGGTTGCATCAGGCTATAGCCGTCGCGCTCGCGGTCGAACAGTTTGGCCGGGGTACGGCCAATCAGGTTCCAGCCGCCGGGAGAAACCACCGGATATGCAGCCGTCTGCCGTTCGGCGATACCGACACTGCCGGCAGCGACCTTTTTGCGCGGAGTGTTCAGACGCGGCGCTGCGAGCACTTCCTCCACCAGCCCCATGAAAGCGAAGCCCGGTGCAAAGCCCAGCGCAAACACCTGATACTCGTGCTCGCTGTGGCGGCGGATCACCTCCGCCACCGCCAACCCGCTGCGCTTGGACAACAGATTCAATTCCGGGCCAACGCTCAGGTCATACCAGACCGGCAGTACATGACATTTGCCGAGGGTGTGAGCATTGGGCGACAGGTCGATCAAGGCTTGGGCGATCAGTTCCCGGGCCTGAGATGGATTCAGCGCCGTCAGGTCGTAATGCACCATCACCGTGGTATAGGACGGCACGAGATCGATCAAACACGTCCCGAACGCCGAACGCAGGCGTTCGCTGGCCGCGAGCATCCACGGCATGTTGGCTTCGGCGATTTCATCGAACAGACGCACCATCAAGCAATCCAGCGCCACCACCTCCACGCGAAGTTTCATGGCGCACTCTGCTGATCTAAGGCGGCACGAATACGCCGCACGGCGGCTACCGAACTGGCGTTGTCGCCGTGCACGCACAGGGTGTTGGCCTGCAGGTGCAAGGCGCTGCCATCGCTGGCGGTGAGGGCACCGCCACGGGCAATGATCAGTGCCTGTTCGATGATTTTCTCGGGATCGTGATGCACCGCCCCCGGCAATTGCCGCGACACCAGCATGCCCGCGCTGTCGTAAGCGCGATCGGCGAAGGCCTCGAACCACAGGGTCACGCCGTATTCATCGCCCAGTTGCTGGGCGGCGCTGTTGTCGCGAGTGGCCATCAACATCAGCGGCAACTGCCGGTCGTAGGACGCAACAGCCTGAAGCACTGCGCGCAATTGCGCCGGGTTGGCCATCATGTCGTTGTACATCGCCCCATGGGGCTTGACGTAACTCAGGCTCCCGCCCTGCGCCCGGCAGATGCCGTCCAGGGCGCCGATCTGATAATGCAGAATGTCTTGAAGTTCCTGAGCGGGGTAGGCCATGGAACGACGGCCAAACCCCACCAGATCCTGATAGGCCGGATGAGCACCGATCTGCACGCCGTGGCTCAGGGCCAGGCTGACCGTCTTGCGCATGATGCTCGGGTCGCCCGCGTGGAAGCCGCAGGCGATGTTGGCACAATCAATGAAGGGCATGACCTCGGCGTCCAGACCCATGGTCCAGTTGCCGAAACTCTCGCCGATGTCGCAGTTCAATAGCAGGCGGCTCACGGTGAACACTCCTGTAGGAATTATTCTCTTCAGATGTAGGCAGATTACTGCGCATCCAGTCGCTTGCCACGGGTTTCCGGCAAACTCAGTGCCGCGAGTATCACCACCCCGTAGGACACAGCCGCGAAAGCCCCGATTCCTACACTCAGTGGCACCGTTTGGCTAAGCAATCCAATCAATAGCGGAAACAACGCTGCCAGTGCCCGGCCAATGTTGTAGCAAAAGCCCTGCCCCGAACCGCGAATCCGCGTCGGAAACAGTTCGGTCAGAAACGCGCCCATGCCGCTGAAAATCCCCGAGGCGAAGAAGCCCAGCGGAAAACCCAACCAGAGCATCACACCGTTACTGACGGGCAATTGGGTATAGAGCAGAACGATGGTGAACGAGCCGACCGCGAACAGAATGAAGTTCTTTTTACGACCGAGGATGTCAGTCAAATACGCGCTGATGACATAACCAACGTAGGAACCGATGATCACCATCGCCAGATATCCGCCCGTACCGAGTACGCTTAAACCGCGCTCATTCTTCAGAAAGGTCGGCAGCCAGGAGGTAATCGCGTAGTAACCGCCCAGTGCGCCGGTGGTCAACACCGAAGCGCGAATCGTAGTGAAGAGGATGCCTGGCGCGAAAATCTCGTAGAACTTCGCCGGGTTGCTCGGTTCTTGCCTGGCTTTGGCTTCGCGATAAATCTCCGGGTCCTTGACCAGCCGGCGGACGAAGATCACGAAAATCGCCGGTACGATGCCAAGGATAAACAGTGCGCGCCAGGCGTCTTCCGGCGGCAATACCGAGAACAGCAGCGCATACAGAATCGCCGTCAGCCCCCAACCCAACGCCCAGCCCGATTGCACCATGCCCACCGCTTTACCACGGTCCTTGGCGCGAATCACTTCACCCATCAGCACTGCACCGGCCGTCCACTCACCACCGAAACCGAAGCCCATCAAGGTTCGGCTGATCAGCAGTTGTTCGTAGTTCTGGGCAAAGCCGCAGAGAAAAGTAAAGAAGGCAAACCACAACACTGTCAGTTGCAAGGTGCGTACGCGACCGATGCGGTCGGACAGAATCCCCGCCACCCAACCGCCGATGGCCGAGGCGATGAGCGTGCTGGTGTGAATCAGCCCGGCCTGCCCGGTGCTGATGCCCCACATCGCAATCAGGGTTGGCACCACGAAGCTGAGCATCTGGGTGTCCATGCCGTCCAGACCGTAGCCGATCTTGCAGCTCCAGAAGGTGCGGCGCTCTTGTTGATTGATGTTGCGGTACCAGTCGAAAGGTCCCGGTCGAGCCGTCGCCTTGGGGATGTCGAGCGTGTCGGGCGCACTCATGGCAAATCTCCGAGCTAATTTTATTGGTATTGTTCTGAGCCCCGACGACGCCTATCGTGGGAACCGGATGCGCCGATTTTTGGGCGCCAGGCCCTGCCAAGTCCAACTAATAAAACCCCGCCTTAGACATAAGAAAACTTTATATCCACGAGCTGACCCCATGAACCTGAAGTTTCTCGAGACCTTCGTCTGGGTCGCCCGACTCAAAAGTTTCCGCCTGACAGCTGACAAGCTCTTCACCACCCAAGCGTCGATTTCCAGCCGCATCGCCGTGCTCGAAGGCGAGCTCGGAGTGAAGTTGTTTTTGCGTGATTCGCGCGGCGTGAGCCTGACGCCCGAAGGGTTGAAAGTGCTCGAATATGCCGAGCAGATGATGGACACCATGCAAGCCCTCAAGCAGTCGATCGAGACGCGCTCGAGCAAGGTCGGACGCGTGCGGATCGGCGTCATGGACACGGTCATCCACACCTGGCTCAGCCCGTTAGTGGCGCAGATGACGGATCACTATCCGCTGGTGGAAATCGAGCTGGTGGCCGATACCTCGCTCAACCTCTGCGATCAGCTGCAAAAAGGCTTCCTCGACCTGATCCTGCAAACCGACTTGCTGCGCCAGGAAAGCGTGCGCAGCCTGGAGCTGGCCAGCCACCCCATGGGCTGGATTGTGGCCACTAACTCGATCTACAACCGCAAGTATTCGGGCATCACCGATCTGGCCCGGGAACGGGTCATTACTTACTCGAAAAACTCCCATCCCCATCAGGATGTCTTGAGTCTGATGCAGGCCAACGGCGTCATGGCGCCACGGCTGAACTGCGTGAATTCGGTATCGGCGATTACCCGGTTGCTGCGCGACGGATTTGGCATCGGCGCACTGCCGCCAGTACTGGTGACCGAGGAACTGGCGCGGGGGGAATTGACCTTGCTGGCCATTGAACAACGACCACCGAATTTACCAGTCGTGGTGTCATGGCGGATTGGCGTGGAGTGGGTCGAGGAGATTGTTGCGTTGTGTCAGCAGGTGCTGGAGGCGTATGCGCGCAAGGTGGGCAAGGACTACCTCGTCCTGGCGAACTAAGCTTTTGTAGCAGCTGGCGAAGCCTGCGTTCGGCTGCGCAGCAGTCGCAAAATCAGTCACTGCGGTTTTCCAGATAAATCGAATTCGCTGGATTGACGACTGCTTCGCAGACGAACGCAGGCTTCGCCAGCTGCTACAGGAGTCAGTGAGTGGCTTAGAGGCCGCGCACATCCCGATCTTCAATCGGCCGGCTCTGGCGCAGGCGTTTGCCGCCCAGCACCACCCAGTCGATCAACCGGAACAGACATTCGATCCCGAACGACAACAGCAGCGCGCCGCTCATGCCCCAGATCATCGCTTGCGGTGTCAGCAGAATCTGGTAGCTGTAGCCATTCCAGGTTTCCTTGCGAATGTCCGGGTCAGCCGCCAACGCCACTTGCAGCATGCGGATGTACCACGGCCCCTGCATGGCCTGGAACTGCTTAACGAGTGCCAACTGGCGGGACAGCAAGGTGCTCAGGCTCTCGGCATCGCTACGGAAAATCGGGTCTTCGCTGGCGCGGTAATGGGCGACCAGATCCTGCATGTCACCCTTGAAAAACTGATTGGCTGTGCCCTGAAAACCGCTCAAAGCGGTCTGCGCCTCAATCAAATGCGCTTCAACCCGCTTGGTGTAATCGCTGATGAACCCCGGCACCTGGACGCCAATCAACAGGCCCGCCGCAAACAACACCAGCCGTAGATAACTGAGCAACATGGGGAAGAGATCCTTATTCGGTCTTGCCTTGGCTGACGCATTCGCCGCGTCGCCAGAGGCTCCATTGGCCCGGTTCATAGCGGGTCCAGGTTTCGTTTTCGGTCAGGGGTTCGGTGGCGATCACCGTAACCACGTCGTTGGGTGTGGTTTCGGCCTGGAAATCGACGATCACATCGACATCCTTCAAACGTGCCGGGCCGAAGGGCGCACGACGGGTAATCTGCGCCAATTTGGTCGAGCAGTAACAGAACAGCCAGTCGCCATCACTGAGCAAGCAATTGAACACGCCCTTGCTGCGGTATTCGGCGCAGGCGGCCACCAGGTCCGGCAGCAATGCTTCGACCTCGACCGGTTCCGGGAACGCCGCCCGCACGCGGTTGAGCAAATCGCAGAAGGCCGCTTCGCTGTCGGTATCGCCAACGGGGCGATAGAAACTGGCGGTCGGTTGAAAGTCCGCGAGCTGGCCATTGTGGGCGAAACACCAGTTGCGCCCCCACAGTTCGCGCACGAAAGGATGGGTGTTGGACAGGCAGACCTTGCCGACGTTGGCCTGGCGAATATGCCCGATCACCACTTCGCTCTTGATGGGATAGCGCTGCACCAGGTTCGCCACTTCGGACTCGCTACTTGCCGCCGGGTCCTGGAACAGTCGCAGGCCACGGCCTTCGTAGAAAGCGATGCCCCAGCCGTCACGGTGCGGCCCGGTACGGCCGCCACGTTGCATCAGCCCGGTGAAGCTGAACACGATATCGGTCGGCACATTGGCGCTCATGCCCAATAACTCACACATGCTCGGACTCTCGCTTCAAGGCAGGGGCAAGGCTACAAACGCGGTTCGACCCGTAACCGCTGAGGGTTGCTCGGGACGGGCGGACGACCATAACGATCATCGCCGGCACCGCCGAAAGGCTGGTCATCTTCCGGCTCCTCAGCCTTTTGCGCAGCTTGCGCGGCGGCAGCCCGTTCCTTGCGAGCCTTGGACGCGCGCTCGATAGGGAAGCGGATCACCACGAAAACCAGGTAGATGCCGAAGGCGATCATGCCGTACATGAACAGATCGGAAATCGCCCGCCAGACGTTGTTGCCCACCTTGAAGGCGAGGTCCAGGGCGGTGATGGCGATGGCCGGCGCGACCTTTTCCTTCACCGGGTCGATGATGGTCGGGGTGAACAGCAACACGGCCATCAGCAGCCGCAGTGGCTCACGCAGCCAGCGCCACATCCAACGGGTCATCCGCATCCACACTAACAAGCAGCCTAAAGCGGCAAAGGCGTAGAGGCCCCAAGCGATCAGATAGTCGTTCTCGGTCATGGTGTCCATGGCAAGGCAGGCAAAGAGGCGCTTATAGTAACGACTTTTCGCACATCAGGCTTGCCCATGTAGGAGCGAGCTTGCTCGCGATAGCGGTGGATCAGTCAACAGAGATGTTGAATGTACTGGCCTCTTCGCGAGCAAGCCCGCTCCCACAGGTTGCGAAATTCCTATTCAGTACATTGTTCGAGAGCCCTCCATGCCCCTATCCGCCAACGTTTCCGACGCTCCGATTGCCCGCAAGGCCGACGGCGATGACCCGTATGCCTGGCTGCAAGAGCGTGACACCGATGCGGTGCTCGACTACCTGAAGGCTGAAAACAGCTATCAAGAGGCACAAACCGCCGATCAGGCCAAGCTGCGTGCAACCCTGTTCGAAGAGATCAAGAGCCGGATTCTCGAGACGGATTTGTCCTTGCCCTCCCCTTGGGGCCCGTACCTGTATTACACGCGCACCACGGCGGGTGACGAATACGCCCGCCATTACCGCTGCCCACGTCCAGCCGATGACAGCCTGCAGCTTGACGAAAGCCGGGAAGAACTGCTGCTGGACCCGAACGTACTGGCCAATGGCGGCTTCTTCTCCCTCGGCGCGTTCAGCGTCAGCCCCGATCATCAGCGCCTGGCCTACAGCCTCGACACCACCGGCGATGAGATTTACACGCTATTCGTGAAGGAATTATCCGACGGCCGCGTCAGCGAACTGGAGTTTCAGGACTGCGACGGCAGCATGACCTGGGCCAACGACAGCCTGACGCTATTCTTCGGCGAGCTGGACGATACCCATCGCCCGCACAAACTGATGCGCTATCGACTGGACGGCACCGCGGCCGAAGAAGTCTTCCATGAGCCAGACGGTCGATTCTTTTTGCATTGCTACCGCTCCAGCTCCGAGCAGCAATTGCTGCTGTCTCTGGGCAGCAAGACCACCAGCGAAGTCTGGGTCCTCGACGCGAACCAGCCGCAGCAGGCCTTTACCTGCCTGGCGCCACGCGTTGAAGACCACGAGTACGATGTCGATCACGGCGCGCTCGACGGCCAATGGGCCTGGTTCATACGGACCAACCGCGACGGCATCAACTTTGCGCTGTACCACGCCATCGACACGGGCGTGGCGCCAACCGAAGCCGACTGGCAGAACCTGATCCCGCACAGCGACACCGTGATGATCGACGGCATGAGCCTGAATGCCGGCGCCATGACCCTGAGTTTGCGCGAGGGTGGCTTGCCCATCATCGAAGTCCATCCGCAGGACCTGCCGAGCTACCGCGTGCAACTTCCAGATGCGGCTTACAGCCTGCACGTACAGAACAGTCTGGAATTTGTCAGCGATAGAGTCCGTTTGCGCTACGAGGCATTGAACCGTCCGGCGCAAATCCGCCAGCTTGAGCTGGGGAGCGGCACGCAAAAAGTCCTCAAGGAAACCCCGGTGCTCGGCCCTTTCGACGCCGACGCCTACGTCAGCCAGCGCCTGTGGGCGACGGCGCCTGACGGTACGCAAGTGCCGATCAGCCTCGTGGTCAAACGCGAAGCGCTCGGAAAACCTGTACCGCTGTATCTGTACGGCTACGGCGCCTACGGAGAAAGCCTCGACCCGTGGTTCTCTCACGCTCGCCTCAGCCTGCTGGACCGCGGCGTGGCGTTTGCCATCGCTCACGTGCGTGGCGGTGGTGAACTGGGCGAAGCCTGGTATCGCGCCGGCAAGCAAGAACACAAACACAACACCTTCAGCGACTTCATCGCCTGTGCCGAACACCTGATTGCCAATGGCTTTACCACGCCATCGCAATTGGCGATCAGCGGGGGCAGCGCCGGAGGCCTGCTGATCGGCGCGGTGCTCAACATGCGGCCGGAGCTGTTCGGCGCCGCCATAGCCGAAGTGCCGTTCGTCGACGTGCTCAATACAATGCTCGACCCGGACCTGCCGCTGACCGTCACCGAATACGACGAGTGGGGCAATCCTGAAGAGCCGGACGTTTATGATCGGATCAAGGCCTACGCCCCGTACGAAAACGTCACCGCGCAAGCGTATCCGCCCACTTTGGTGATTGCCGGCTACAACGACAGTCGCGTGCAGTACTGGGAAGCGGCCAAGTGGGTGGCGAAATTGCGCGCGACCAAAACCGACACCCACCCTCTGCTGCTCAAGACCGAATTGGGTGCCGGGCATGGCGGGATGAGCGGTCGATACCAGGGATTGCGTGACGTAGCACTCGAATACGCATTTGTTTTCAAGGTTTGGGGTATCAACTGAGGAACTCGGCCCGATTATTCAGTCTTAACACCAGACACCGGGCTGACGTTGCCCCTTGTAGCAGCTGGCGAAGCCTGCGTTCGGCTGCGCAGCAGTCGTAAAATGGCCAACGCGGTTCGCCAGATAAACCGAGAAAACCGGTTTTACGTCTGCTATGCAGCCGAACGCAGGCTTCGCCAGCTGCTACAAGGATTCGAGAGACCTGAACAGCAACAGACACAAAAAAGAACGTGACGACATGTCAGAACCGACCCTACTGAACAACGAAATTCGCGACTGGCTGATGGATTGCGGCCTGTTCGATCAACTGCTGCCCGTGGACTTCGCCGCCGCTTCGGGCTACTTCAGCATTAGCACCGTCGCCCAGGGCGAAGAGATTTTCCACGAGGGCGATGCCGGCAGCTTCATGTGCATCATCCACTCCGGCCAGGTGGCCGTGCAGAAAACCAACGGCGAGGGGCAATTGGTGACCATGGCCACCTTGCGCAGCGGTCGCTCGTTCGGTGAAATGGCGGTGCTCGACGGCGAGCGACGCTCGGCCAGTTGCGTGGCCGCCAGCAACTGCCAGTTGCTCAATCTGGGCAAGGACTCACTGGAAAAGATGATCAACGACGCGCCGAAAATCGCCGCGAAGATCATCCGCGCCCTCGCCGTTGCCCTGTCCAAACGCTTGCGGATGGCCGACGGACAACGGCTTTCACAGCAAGTCTAACCGCCCGGTGCTTTGGTTTTCGACGGGTTTTGCTCCATCCCCGGCAGGGGTTGGTCCTTGGTCGGCGGGCTCGGCATTTCTATGGGCACCAAGGGCGGTCCTGCGCTGCCAGGGCTGACTTTAGGCACTGGGGCGGGGCTGATTTGCGGATACGGCGTCGGGGTCGCGGTGCCCGGTGAGCCGGGCATCGGTGCCGGACTGGTCGGAATGCTTTGCTGCTCCTGGGCCTGCGCTGCAGTTATCGAGAGCGCGGCCAAGGCAATGACCGTTAGAATGGTGCGCTTCATCAATGGCTCCGTTGGCCTTGTTGTCTGCTTGCAGGCTACTCCCAACTGCGTTCGTTTGCCCTCCCCCTTGCCCATTCTTCTCAAGAGAGCCCCATGAAACGTTTCGTTCTGCTCGACACCGCCCCTATTCCTGAAAACGGCGGTGCCCTGTGCCTGTTCGAATACGGAGAGGATTTCGTCATCAAGATCCAGGGCGGCGACGGCGGGCAGTTGATGAACACCCGCATGCATGGTTCCGAAGATGCCCTGGCCGAGATCCCGTGCCGCAAGGTTGCCGGTCGGCCGAACTCACGGGTATTGATCGGCGGTCTGGGCATGGGTTTCACCCTTGCCTCGGCCCTCAAACATTTGGGCAAGAGCGCTGAAGTCGTGGTCGCCGAATTGGTGCCCGGCGTGGTTGAGTGGAACCGTGGAGTGCTGGGGGAAAAAGCCGGGAACCCACTGCTTGACCCGCGCACGGTGATCCGCCTGGAAGACGTGGCGAAAGTTCTGCAAGCCGAGCCACAAGGGTTCGACGCGATCATGCTCGACGTCGACAACGGCCCTGAAGGCTTGACTCAGCGGGCCAACAGCTGGCTGTACTCCGCTGGCGGCCTGAGCGCCTGCGCCAAGGCCCTGCGGCCCAAAGGCGTGCTGGCCGTATGGTCGGCCAGCGCCGACAAGCAGTTTTCCGACAAACTGAAGAAGGCCGGGTTCAAGGCCGAGGAAGTGCAAGTCTTTGCCCACGGCAATAAGGGCACCCGGCACACCATATGGATTGCCGAGAAGCTCAAGGGCTGAGCTAAACTCCACCTATACCGTCATTAGTCATTTAACAAAGGTGAACCCATGAGTTCGTCCACCCCAACCAACACGTCGAAGCTGGACCGCATTCTCGCCGACAACCAGCGCGACAGGGAAATGGGCTACCGCGACAAGGCCCTGAAAATGTACCCGCACGTGTGCGGGCGCTGTGCCCGTGAGTTCTCTGGCAAACGCCTGAGCGAACTGACCGTGCACCACCGCGACCACAACCACGACAATAATCCACAGGACGGTTCGAACTGGGAATTGTTGTGCTTGTTTTGCCATGACAACGAACACTCCCGTTATACCGATCAGCAGTATTTCGGCGAGGGCTCGCTCAGCAGCCCGAAAATCGCCAAGGCGACGCATAATCCGTTTGCGGCGTTGGCGGGGTTGATGAAGAAAGAAGACTGAAGGTCTTCAGCGCCTGGACTGCCCTCTTCGCGAGCAGGCTCGCTCCCACATTGGTTTTGTGTAGACCGCAAATCGAATGTGGGAGCGAGCCTGCTCGCGAAGGGGACAGTCCAATCACCACCAATCTCAAACCGAACACCCCTCCCCCAATCCCCGTATAATCGCCGTTTTTTCCCCGAAGGCACCCCGCTCGTGGCAGACAAACGGTACAGCTGCATTGGTTTGTATAACCCCAAATCACCGGAAAACGTCGGTTCGGTAATGCGCGCCGCCGGCTGCTATAGCGTGGCGTCCGTGTTCTACACCGGTAAGCGCTATGAACGCGCCGCCGACTTCGTCACCGACACCAAGCGCGTCCACTACGACATTCCGCTGATCGGCATCGACGATCTGAAAAAAATCCTGCCGCTGGGGTGTGTACCCGTCGCCGTCGAACTGGTCGAAGGTGCCCGCTCGCTCCCGGAATACACCCACCCGGACCGCGCCCTCTATATTTTTGGCCCGGAAGACGGCTCGCTGGATAAAGAAATCCGCGACTGGTGCGAAGACGTCGTCTACATTCCGACCACCGGCTGCATGAACCTGGCCGCTACCGTCAACGTCGTGCTCTACGACCGCATGGCCAAGGGGCTCAACACCCGTTCCGGGCCGAAATTCCGCTGATTGATCGTACATCCAATGGAACGAGCTACCCGCCCGGGCAGTCAGCTTAACTATCTATTCTTGAAGCCTGGAGACAGATCATGAGCGAACTCAACCGCGTAGAGCGCATCGAATCCACCCCGTTCCAGACTCACCCCGACCAGAATGTTCAGGGTTGGGAGCGCATAGGCTCCCTGGCGGGTGGCGTGGTCATGATCGGCAAGGGCCTGCGTCGCGGCGGCGTGTTCGGCTTGATTCAAGTGGCGATTGGCGGCGTGGCGTTGGCTCGCGGTATTACCGGGCACAGTTCGGCCAAGAGCCTGCTGGAGAAAAGTCATCAGGACATGAACAACGTTCGGGCGAAGATTCAGCGTACCGGGGAAGAGTTGAGTCAATTGAAAGCGAATGCCGAGGCGGCGACCAGGACGGCTACTGTGACGGGCAATGATTCGTTGAAATCGCCAAAAGCAGGGGTTTGATCCGCAAGATTCGTTGAGGCTTAGGGCCTGCTCGCGAATGGCGCTATTACTGAAGTAACTCGGTATCAAGGACTCTGGACGACTCGCCCAGTACGCTCTCACTGAGCTGAATAAATGCCTTGGTATCGACACTCTCCAAATGCATCGCCCCACGCAGTACATCATCCAGCGACCGCTTGTTGCGCGTCTTCAACCGAATCTCGCGATCCAGTTCTTGTAACAACACCACCGCTTTCGACAGCTGCGCCGGGCTGATCTGCTCGCCGCGCAAGGTCGTGACTTTTTGGCTGTCCTTGGCCAACGTGCGCTGCAAACTTTCATAGCGCTCGTCACTCATGCCACCCGCACGGCGCACCAGTTCGATGGCGTAATACTCGGCAAACCCTTCGCTGATCCAGTCACTGTGCCGTTTGTCATTGATCCGCCCGAATACCTGAGCCAATTCACGCACCAACGCACTGGTGCCCCGTTCGCTGACCAGTGGCAAACGCGTGTTGAGATAGATCGACTCGTGCGCTGCCAGGCTGCCGCGCCACATCGGGTCGTTGGCGCCGACAATCAGCAGTTTGCTGGGATGACGCGCAAACACCGCCTGCACTTGCGGCCAGACGAACGTCAGCAGCGTCAGCACGTCCATACGGCGCATGCCTTGCCCTAGAGGCGAGGCGACCGTGACTTCGGTTTCGCCCAGCCGTGTGCGACGGCTGCCCAGGTGGCCGGCGAGCATCCAGCCGGTGGGCCTGTCGAACAACCGGGAAACGTTATCAATGCGGAATTTGTTCTTGCCGATTCGCGGCCAGGCGGTTTCAACGCTTTTCCAACCGTCGGGCAATTCGAACTCAAGGCGTGAAACCAGCTCGATACCGTCCTGCTGATCGAGCTTTGCTGCGGGCACCAGATCATCGCCGCGCATCAGCGCCCAGGTCGGGGTCATGCGGGTGTCGAAGCTGCCATTCTTGCGGCCATGGCTGATGCGCACACGGTAGGTGAGGCTGGCTTTGTCCGCCGACGGGCGCCAGACACCCCTTACCTGCTGGCCCGGCGCAAGTTGCCATTGGCCATCGGCCTTGAAATCACTGTAGTGGCTGCCATCGCCGAGGTCGAAATCCAGACTGCGCACCGCCGAGCCCTGGGCGAGGGTCAGACGCACTTCAGCCTGATCGCTTTGCGGCAACAGGCGCACGTGATAATCCAGATCGACTTTCTTGGCCGCCCACACTGGCAAACTCAGGCCCAACAGCCCGACAACCAACGCCAGCCGCAATCCCACAGCCATACACACTCCTAGTGTGGCAACGGGAATTAACCCGCTCGAAAAATCAGATGATCTTCCCAATCGTCTTCAGCCACGCTGCCTTCGGCCAGCATGCGCCCGGACTGGGAAATACGTTCGTAGTGCACTGCATCGCGATCACCGCACACCAGATGATGCCAGAGCGGCAGGTCCTTGCCCTCACTGACCAGGCGATAACCGCAGGTGGGCGGCAGCCATTTGAACTGGTCAGCCTTGCCCGGTGTGAGCTGGATGCAGTCCGGCACAAAGTCCCGACGGTTGGGGTAGTCGGTGCACTGGCAGGTTTTCAGGTCCAGCAGTTTGCAGGCGATGCGCGTGTAATAGACGGAGTTGTCGTCTTCATCTTCGAGCTTTTGCAAGCAGCACAGGCCACAACCGTCGCACAGCGACTCCCATTCCTCCTGATCAAGTTGATCGAGGGTTTTGCGTATCCAGAACGGTTCGACTTTGGCGGCCATGGCTCAAGCATCAACATCAGGTGGTGAAAAGGCCGCCAGTCTAGTGCCCGCAGCCTCGTGGGCCAAGCGCTGGCGACTGCCGGTAGAACGGCACTTGTCAGTTCTTGCGCCGCCAAGTAGTTTTGCCAGTCGCACGGAGCCGAACCTGCGTGCCATTAACGCTCAACCGCGTTGCATTCAGGTGAATGGTCACGGCTCTCGAAAAACCTAATCGCCCAGCTCAACTGCGCCCGCAGGTTTCAGACGAACTTCCCTTTCAAACGTAGCAAGGAATCTCTCGATGAGTGCCAATACACGCGTTGCCGACTATGCCATCCACCCTCAGTTCACCGATCGCTGGTCGCCCCGCGCCTTCACCGGCGAAGCCATCCCCCTCGAAACCCTGCTGAGCTTCTTCGAAGCCGCACGCTGGGCGCCATCGGCCTATAACTCGCAGCCTTGGCGGTTTCTCTACGCGCGTCGCGACACGCCGAACTGGGAGCGTTACCTGGGCCTGCTGAACGAATTCAACCGCAGTTGGGCGCAACACGCCTCGGCACTGGTGATCGTGATCTCGAAAACTACTTTTGCCGTACCTGGCGCTACGGAAGAAACCCCGGCCCTGTGGCATACCTTCGACACTGGTTCGGCCTGGGGTCATCTGGCGCTGCAAGCGAGCATCAGCGGCTGGCATACCCATGGCATGGCCGGCTTCGATCAGGAACTGACGCGTAAAGAGCTGAATATTCCCGAGGGCTATGCCCTGCATGCGGCGGTGGCAGTGGGCAAATTGGGCGACAAAGCGACGCTGGCGGATTACCTGCAAGCGCGTGAAGAGCCAAGCCCGCGTCGTCCGCTGAGCGAGTTGGCGGCTGAAGGCGACTTCACCCTCTGATCAACAATACAAAACCAACTGTGGGAGCGAGCTTGCTCGCGATGAGGCCAGCACATTCAACATCAACGTTGACTGTCAGACCGCTATCGCGAGCAAGCTCGCTCCCACAGGTTTTGCACTATTTTCAAGTCAGCGGTGGGTTCAATACCCGCGATCGAAATCCACTTCTCCGCGCAACGCTTCACCCGCTTGATACGCCCGCAGGTTCTCGACAAACAGATTCACCATCATCGATGGCGAAGTCGGCGCCGAGCTGTGCCCCGTCAACAGCAAGCCCCAGGCCGTCCAGAACGGATGGCGTTGCGGCAGCGGCTCCTGACGGCAGACGTCGATCACCGCGCCCGCCAGATGCCCTTCTTTCAAGGCCTCCACCAGGTCCGCATCGACTACCGCCACGCCGCGCCCGACGTTGATGAACAATCCGGTCGGCTTGAACTGCTTGAACAGGGCCGCGTCGTACAGGTCGTGGGTATTCGGGGTGTTGGGCAGCAGATTGACCACGTAATCCACTTCACCGACCAGGCGCGGCAAGTCCGCCAGCGTTGCGACTTCGACAAACGGCGCCTGCTTGCGGGCTTCGCTGGCGATGCCATACAACTCGACGCCAAACGGAACGAGAAATTGCGCTACGGTCTGACCGATGTCACCGGTGCCGACGATCAACACCTTGCGTCCCACCAGGCTCTGGCCATGGCGACTGTCCCACTTGCGCTCAACCTGGCTGACCAGTCGCGCCAGCACTTCGCGCTCGTGACCGAGCATGTAAGTCAGCACGTACTCGGCCATCACCTGGCCAAAAATCCCCACCGCCCGTGTCAGGCGATAGTGCCGTGGCAAGCCGTCGGCCAGCAGCGGCGTGATGCCCGCCCAGGTCGATTGCAGCCATTGTGGCTCGTGGCCCTGACGCAGCAGAGTCGCCAGAAGGTCCGGCTGACCGAGCCAGATCGGGCAATTGGCGGCCTGGCTGGCCAGTTCGGCGGAGTCGCCGCTGGTCAGCACTTCCAGATCAGGTGCTGCCTGACGCAACAGTCGGGCGTACACGGGGTGGTCGTGTTCAGCAATCAGAACGCGCATGGTTCAAACCTTTCAAAAGCAGTGCAGACGCCCGTCGACGGAGTATCGCTCCGTCGCCCTGGCCATCGCCAAAATCATTCCAGTGTTTCATAAAGGCTCTGAATAGAGCCTGTCTGCCGATTACATCGGATCGTTGCGACGCAGCAACTCTTCTGGCAAATGTTCGATGTACTCGTCTTCAGCCGGCGGCATTTGCAGGTGATAGCCCTGCTTCTCGAGGTTTTCCAGGACCACGGTGATGTCCTCGCGCGACAGTTTGCGCTCGGGGGTCAACACCAGGTCGAAGGCGTGGTGAGGTTTGCCGAAGGCGGCCATCAGGCTTTCCGGAACACGCTCCAGTGCATCGCTTTTGAGCACATAGAGGTACATCTCGTTTTTTTTCAGGCTTCGATAGATAGAGCAAATACGTTTCAAGGCTGTTCTCCGGGGGTGGCCAGGCTGTCAAGCAGCGCCTGGCCCATCAACTCGCGGCGCCAGCCACGCAGCGAATCAGGCAATTGGTAAGGACCATTGGGGTAGCCGCTCTTGAGCAGCGCTTCCAGGGTTTTCTTGCGCAGCATCAGCTCTGGCGCAATGTTCAGGCGCTCGGCCTCGGCCTGGCCGATGGCTCGCAGCTGCTTGACCCGCGCGGCGGCGTCCACCGGCAAAGGCTCCGGCACCGCAGATGGCCATTGATCGGGCGACACACTGCCAGAGCGCTTGATCAGATCAAGCAGAAATTCGCCGTCCTGACGCACGGTGCGCGGATGCATGTCTTCGATTTTCGCCAACGCGCCGAGGTTGTCCGGTTGAGTCCGCGCCAGCGGCCACAGCGAATGCTCACGGATAATGCGATTGCGCGGCAGATCCCGCGCGCGGGCTTCGTGCTCACGCCAGGCGCAGAGTTCACGCAGCACCGCGAGTTGAGCGCGAGACAGCTTCCAGGCCAGTTTGGCGTCGCGGTAGACCTCGTACGGATCAACCTCGCGGCGCAGGTTGGCGACGAGTTCAGCGCCGTCTTCCAGGACCCAGGCGTACTTGTCGTCAGAAAGCTTCGGACGAAGCTGTACGAAAACTTCCGCCAGATGCAGGGCATCTTCAGCGGCGTAGCTGATCTGAGTGTCGGAAAGTGGACGCTGCAGCCAGTCGGAGCGGGTCTCGCCCTTGGGCAGGTCGATGCCGAGCACTTCCTGCACCAGCCGCGAATACCCCATCGAAAAACCGAGGTTCAGGTACGCCGCAGCCAATTGGGTATCAAACAACGGCGTCGGCAAACTGCCGGTCAGGCGCAGCAGGACTTCGAGGTCTTCGCTGCACGCGTGGACGACTTTGACCACGGCCGGGTTTTCCAGCAACGCGGACAGCGGCTGCCAGTTATCGATGGTCAGCGGATCAATCAGGTAAGCGCGTACGCCATCGCCGATCTGCAGCAGGCCGGCGATCGGGTAAAAGGTGTCGACCCGCATGAATTCGGTGTCGAGGGCAACGAATGGCAGCTGTTGCCACTCGGCACAAAACTGACCGAGGCTATCGTTGTCGCGAATCCAGTGAATATCGATGGCCACACGGCTCTCCCTTGAAGAATGGCGCGCAGTATATATCGCCCCCGGCGATTTCCGCGCATCCACTGAACAAGAGCTTTAGCGAAATTACGTACCGAACGGCAAGAATTGCCTGACAAGCGGAGACTAGCCGACCTTACGCAGCACGTAGATCCGCGTCCGCGCATAACCCGGAAGGAAATCCTGATGGTTGAGCACGTCGAAACCCGCTTGCTTGAACTCACCTTCTACCTCGGCCTTGCTGACCAGCTGTTGGGCTGGAGCACCCTCTGCGTCTGGTCGCCGGGGCTTGAAACGCGCCTGGACCCGCACTGCCACAATCACCGTATCGCGGCTGACCCGATAGAACTCTTCAAGCATGGCCAACCGATGCTCGGGCGTGGCGATGTGTTGAAACAGATACATGCAAAAAATGCAATCGACCGCGTTCTCGGACAACCCGATGGTGAAGGCTGAACTTTGAAAGGTCTTGATCCGCTTTAACAGGTCCTGCGAATGGTGTGTCTGGGCGTGATTGAGCATGTCCTGAGACGGGTCTGACGCGAGAACCACCCGGTTCGCGTGCTCGGCCAGGACCGGCCAGTAACGCCCGACCCCACAGGCCACATCGAGAATCAGCCCCGGCTCGCCGGCAACCTTGAGCGCGTGGCGCACCATCTGCTCGTCGCGCCAGAACGCCAGGCGCCCGGCCAGGCCACTCGGTTGCGGCTGAAGACAGACGCGAGCGTGCTCCTGGTCGTAGCGCCTGGCGAACTCAAGTTCGATGGCGGAAGGGGGCTGAGCGGACATGTGCGTTTGGCTCTTGGTGGACGATCCGACGGCCGCAGCTTAGCGACCGGTGCATGAGTAAAAGGTCGAAGTATTCACTCTTTGGCCAACACGCCATTGACGACAGCACCGCGACAACCGGCAAACATATCCAGATTCGGGTTGTACACGTTGCTGTTGATCTGCATCAAACCGAGCATCGAGTGGAACAGGTTGTCCTGGCTCAAAGGCTTGTCACGACTCTGTTGCAGGCAACCGGTGTCCACCGAGAACGACTTCTGATAGCTGTCGGAGAACCAGGCCAACATCGCGACTCGCTTCTGTTGTTCCGGCGCCAGCATGTAAGGCGTGCCGTGGAGGTACAAGTTGTACTCGCCCAGGGATTCGCCGTGGTCCGACAGATAAAGCATCGCGGTATCAACCTTGTTCTGGTTGTTGCGCAACAGATCGATCAGGGTCGACAGCACATGGTCGGTGTACACCAGGGTGTTGTCGTAACCGTTGACGATACTGTCGCGACTGCAATTGTTCAGCGCATTACTTTCACACACCGGGGTAAAGCGTTCGTATTCTTTCGGGTAGCGCTTGAAGTACTCCGGACCGTGACTGCCCATTTGGTGCAACACCAACACCGTGTCCTTACTCAGGGTATCGATGAAGTGCTGCAAACCTTGCAGCAGGATTTCATCGCGGCATTCGCTGTTGGCGCACAGTACCGGATCCTTCAGGTCGCTCACGTCATCGAGGGTGACCCGATCGCACGTGCCTTTGCAGCCCGACTGGTTGTCACGCCAGATCACGTCGAGACCGGCGCGCTTGAGCACGTCCAGCAGGCCTTCTTCATTCTTGGCCTTGCTGGCATCGTAATCCTTGCGACCCATGTTGGAGAACATGCACGGCACCGAAACGGCGGTTTCCGTGCCGCAGGAATGCACGTCCGTATAAGCAATCAGGCCGGCTTCTTTACTCAGTTTTGGGGTGGTGTCGCGGTTGTAACCGAGGATGCCGAAGTTTTCGGCCCGGGCACTTTCACCCACGACCAATACCGTCAGGGATTTACGGTCATGGGTCTGCCACGCCGGGTTTCTCTGGGCATCTTCGCCGATTTTGACAAAGGGTTGCCGCGCCGACACCACTTGCTCACGCAGGTAGCCGACCGAGGCACCAATGTAATTGCTCGGCACCACCATCAGTCGCAACTCATGGTGGTTACGAAATAATGAAGACAACCCCTGATAGTTGACCAGCGCGACACCACCTATGACGGCGATCGAGGCAATGCTGACCAACGCCTTGCTCAACAACTCGCGGTACCAGCGGCGATAACCGACCGGGGTTTTCCACAACAGCAAAGAGGGCAAAACACCGAGCAAGAGAATATAAACAACCAGCTTCAAGGACAGTAAATCGCGCACTTCCGTCGCATTGGTTTGCGCGAAGTTGCGTAGCATGCCCGTGTCAATCAGCACACCGTACTGGCTCATGAAATACGCCACCCCGGCGCTGATCATGAAGATCAGCGTCAGGACAGGCTTCATCACACGCCGGAAAGCCAGCAAGGTCAGCACAATGTTGAAAGCGGCCAGGATCATCACCCCGAAGGCCACACGCATGGCCATGCCCTTGGCGTCGGAATCGGTGATCTCAAACAGGTGCTGCCAGAGAACTAAATTGAACCCTGCCAAAAGAAAGGCACTGGCAATCAGTGTGACCCATTCGGGACGCACGGTTTTGAATTTCAACATGGGGATCGACTGTTCCTGAAAAGAGCGCCTTCGGCAAATGTGAAAATTTCATTTTCCGCAGCAGCCAGAAATGTTAAGCCGCCGACCATCAATTTTTTGTGAAAAAGAAGCCAACGATTAGTTGGCTAATGAAATTAGCACAAAATTTTAAACTATTTAACAATGGTTCAGGCCTGATTCAGGTACCAACGCCAATCCTGTTCCCCCACTTCACCCATGAATTGCCGGTATTCCGCCCGTTTCACTGCCAGGTAGACGCCGAGAAATTCACCGCCAAACGCTTCCCGAGCCCAGCTCGAACCTTCCAGCGCCCGCAATGTGGTCAACCAGTCCGTCGGCAGCAGTTCCTTGGCCTGCGCATAACCATTGCCCTCCACCGGCGCGCCGGGGTCGAGTTGTTCACGAATACCGCGATGGATACCGGCCAGGATCGCCGCAGCCGCCAGGTACGGGTTGGCGTCGGCGCCACAAATCCGGTGCTCGATATGCCGGGAGAACGCCGGCCCCCCAGGTACGCGCAAACTCACGGTGCGATTGTCCACGCCCCAGGTGGCCGCCAGCGGCGCGTAGCTGTTGGTCTGGAAACGACGATAGGAGTTGGCGTTCGGACAGAACAACAGCAGCGAATCAAGCAACGTGCCAAGCATCCCGCCAACCGCGTGCCTGAGCAGCGGCGTGCCGTCCGCGGCTTCGCTGGCAAACAGATTGTTGCCCTCCTTGTCCGCCAGACTGACGTGCATGTGCATCCCGGTGCCAGCCAGGTCATCGAACGGTTTGGCCATGAAGCAGGCGGTCATCCCGTGTTTGTGGGCTACGCCCTTGACCAGCCGTTTGTAGCGAACCGCTTCGTCCATCGCCTGCAACGCGTCGGCGCGGTATTCGAGCGTAATTTCCACCTGCCCCGGCGCGTATTCGGAAATCGCGGTGCGCGCCGGAATACCCTGGAGCTTGCAGGCACTGTACAGGTCGGCGAGAAACGGCTCGATCTGCTCAAGTTCGCGCAAACCGTAGACCTGAGTACCCCGCGGACGGCCACCATCGACATCCCGTGCCGGTTGTGGACGGCCATGGCTGTCGCGCTGCTGGTCCAGCAGATAGAACTCCAGTTCCGCCGCCATGACCGGGTAATAACCGTCGGCCTGCAGCCCTTCAATGACCTTCGCCAGCAGGTGTCGTGGATCAGCAATGGTTGCCGGCATGCCCTCCTTTGGGTGCATGCTGACTTGCACCGCCGCCGTCGGAATCAGGCGCCACGGCATCCGCGTCAAACTGCCGCTGATCGGATAAGCCCGGCAATCGATATCTCCGACGTCCCACACCAGCCCGGAATTCTCCACGTCGTCGCCGTTGATGGTCAGGCCGAGAATGGTGCTCGGCAATGGTCGGCCGCTTTCGTATACCGCCAGCAACTCATCGCGGTGCAGCAACTTGCCCCGTGGCACACCGTTGTTGTCGATGATGAATAACTCGAACATCTCGATATCCGGGTTTTGTTCAAGGAAGGTCAGGGCTTCTTGTTTCGTGGCAAACGAGGTCGTGGCATTAATCATGGGAATTCTCGTATTTCCGCGTCAGGCAAACGCGCAGGCGTTGCCGGTCTGATCCTGCGCATAGCGCGGGACCCGTAGGAACAATCAACGGGAAATGCAGGAATCCGGCGGGCGCGCGTGTCGGCAGTGCCACAGCGCCCAAAAGGCTAGTTCGCAGGGAAGTACGACGAGACAACCGTCCATAGTAGAAACCGCAGAGAACAGATGCCCAGCAGCGTCACACGGGCGGTTAAGTCGTTAAATCGCGATTTGAAGAACTTTGGTTGCGGGATGACTAAACAATTGATAACACACCTCGCCTGTAGCAGCTGCCGAGCCTGCGAGGCTGCGTTCGGCTGCGAAGCAGTCGTGATATCAGGCGATGCGGTATCCAGCAGGACCGCGTGCTCAGAATTTACGACTGCTTCGCAGCCGAACGCAGCCTCGCAGGCTCGGCAGCTGCTACGTCGGACATTTATTTAATAGTTAAATACCACTTCAGACTTTCTGATTTGCGGGCTCCCGGCCTCGCGCGCCTAATCGGCTCCTGTTTATTCAAGGTCCGATTGATGGAAAACGTTCGTGCAACTTCCCGCTCCGCGCTCTGGCTAATGCTCGGCATTGCTCTGGTCGCCCTGAACCTGCGCCCCTCCATGGCCGCCGTCGGGCCTTTACTGTCGGCGATTCGCGGCGACATTGCGCTGAGTTTCAGCCTCGCCTCGCTGCTGACCATGCTGCCGGTGATGGCGATGGGGTTGGCGATGTTTTTTGGCCTTAGCGTCAGCCAGCGGCTCGGCGAACAACGCACGGTGGTGCTCTCGTTGTTGATTATTGGCCTGGCCACGTTAGTGCGCCTGTTCCTCGACTCCGCGGCCGAATTGATCCTCAGCGCCGTGCTGGCGGGTGTCGGTATCGCGCTGATCCAGGCGTTGATGCCGGCACTGATCAAGTCGCGTTTCAGCTACAACGTTGCACTGTGCATGGGGCTCTACGTCACATCGATCATGGGCGGTGCGGCCATCGCGGCCTCTGTTGCTCCCGTGGTGATGACCCGCACCGGCAGTTGGCGCGTGGGCCTGGCGGTGTGGGCGGTGCTGGTGCTGGTGGCGTTGCTGTTCTGGCGCGTGCAACGCCCGGCGATGCCGACACGAGAACCCAGTGATTCACGCACTCCATCGTTCTTCGGCAATTCCCGCGCCTGGTTACTCGCAGTCTTCTTCGGTCTGGGTACGGCCTCCTATACCTGTGTGCTGGCCTGGCTGGCGCCGTACTACGTCGAAAATGGCTGGAGTGAGCAAGGCGCCGGGCTGCTGCTGGGCTTCCTGACCGCCATGGAAGTGTTGTCCGGCCTGCTGACGCCCGCCATCGCCAACCGTAGCCGCGACCGACGTCGGGTGCTGGTGGTGTTGCTGATGCTGATCATGGCCGGCTTCTGCGGACTGGTTCTGAGCCCGCACCACTTGGCCCTGCTGTGGCCGTGTCTGCTGGGACTGGGCATCGGCGGACTGTTCCCGATGAGCCTCATCGTGTGCCTGGATCATCTGGACAATCCACGTCGTGCCGGTGGCCTGACTGCGTTCGTGCAAGGCATCGGCTACCTGATCGCCGGCCTTTCGCCGCTGATGGCCGGGATAATCCGCGACCAACTCGGCAGCTTCGAATGGGCGTGGTGGTCACTCATGGGGGTCATGGCGCTGATGATCCTGATGGTCCTGCGCTTCGACCCACGGCATTACGCCCGACACATTCACTGACCCGGGAACCCCCTCATGAAACACGCAGGTTTCGCCATCGCCCACACTGGCATGCTGCTGTGGGCACTGTTGATCGCCGCCTCATTTTCGGCAGCGGCGCAGGTCAGTCAAGCCATCGACCCGATCCTGCTGACCGGATTGCGTCTGCTGTTTTGCTGCGTAGTGTTTTTACCGCTGAGGCTGTTCAACGGCGATACCGCCATGACCGCTCGCGGCTTGCTCGGGCATGCCATGCTCGGTTTGTTGCTCGCGGTGTATTTCGGCTCGCTGTTCGAGGCGTTGCGTTACACCTCGGCGGTCAACACCGGGACGATGTTCACCCTGGTTCCTTTGCTGACGCTGCTTTTCGAAGCCGTTTTGATGCCTGACAGCAGCCTGAAACAACGTGTGCTGCCAATGCTGATGGCCGCCGCCGGGGCAGTGTTGCTGGTACTCAAAGGCACGGAGCCAGACGAGCTGCCATCGCTGTATGCGGTGTCGGTGTATGGCGTCGGTTGCCTGGCGATGGCGCTCTACTCACCGCTGAGTCAGCGACTCAAGGCCCACAGTCTCAAGGGACGCGGGCCAGTGGGCATGACCTTCTGGAACATGCTGTTCGGCGCACTTTTTCTGTTGCTGCTGTGCGGCTTCAGCGGCGGCTGGCGCTCTGCTTCGTTGCTGACTCTGAACGATTTTTTCTGGTTGATCTACCTGGCGCTGTTCGCCACGCTGGCCACGTTCTGGCTCCTGCACCGGGCCATCGGCGTGATCGCCCCTTCCTCGGTCATTTCCTACATTTACCTGAGCACGCTATTCATCACCTTGTTTCATTGGCTCTGGTTGCGCCAGTCGCCATTGCCCCTGGAAGTCCTCGGCGCAACACTGGTAGGGCTCGGCATGCTGGCACTCCTGATGTCCAGCCGCAGAGCCGTTTCAGCCGTCGTTCAAGGCTAAATGCCGACGAAGCATTCTCCTGGCTCGCTCGTTCCGTTAGGATCATTCGCACACGTTGCGCACCGTCAGCGCAAGGAACACGGCGGGACGCAATGGATGCTGAACAGTAACTTGCTAAGAAAGCTCGACATGCAAGACCTCATGGTGTTTGTCGCTGTATACGAGCAAAGCAGCGTCACTGCGGTGTCCGAGGTGCTCTGCGTCAGCCAGTCCACTGTGAGTTACTGCCTGAAAAAGCTGCGCAGCAGTTTCGAGGACGAGCTGTTCATCAATACCCGCGCGGGGATGCGGCCAACGTGCAAAGCCAACGGCATGTACACCCATGTGTTGAAGATCCTCGAAAGCATCAACCTGTGTCATGCCGGCGCCCAGGCGTTCGACCCGAGCGCACAACCGGTCACCTTCAACCTCTGTGCGCCGGAATACTTCGAGCAGTTGATCTTGCCGTGTCTGTTGAAGCGTTTCGATTTCGCCGGCCTGCCAGTGATGATCAACATGCACAAGTTCGACACTGACATCCCCGCCGAGCAATTGCGCGATGGCCGCCTCGACCTGGTGATGTGTTTCGGGCCGAACTTTCATCGCAGCCACGACGATTTAAAATCCCGGAAGCTGCTGGAGGAAGACCTGGTGTGTGTCTTCGATAAACGCGCCACGCCGCTGGAACCGCGCTTAAGCCTGCAAGCCTTTGTCGAACGGCGGCATGTGTTCCCGACCCCCTGGACGTCCACCACCAACATGATCGACGGCTGGCTCGCGCAGCAGGGGCAAAAACGGCAGATCGTCGCGCGCGCCAACAGCTACAGCGCGGCGCTGAAAATGATTATCGGCACCGAGTTCATGGTGACCTTGCCTCGGCGCATTCAGCGATGGCTGGCCGGCGAGGCGACCTTTGATCATTGCGAAGCTCCCCTCGGCTTGCCGGGGTTCACCCTCGACATGCAGTGGCATCAAAGCATCGATCAAGACAGCGCCAACACCTGGCTGCGTGAGCAAATCGTTCAGGCCTGCGCTGAGCAGGAAATGACCTGACCGTCAGTGGCTGATGGCGGTTTTGACGTAAGACTCGCGATCGATGTCGAGGATTTCAACGGCCAGTTGAACCTCAATCTCCGCCGGCCATTCACTCACATCCTGCAGTACCGCCAGCAGGTTTTCGGACAACTGCTTCTTGATCTGCGGCGAGCGACCGCTCAACAGTGCCAGTTTCACATGCACAAAGGCGCGCTCAGCCAGCGCGGTGCCGACCTTGAACGTCTCGACCTTCACCGCGCGGCTCTTGATGTCGAATTCGGCAGCGAACTGACCGGAAGCCATCAGGGCATTGTTAAGCCGGATCAACGCCACTTCGGCATTCAGTTCGGGCAGGTTGGCGGTGTATTCCATGTGCAGGTGGGGCATGACAGGGCTCCTGAAGTGTGGCGCAAAGGTCCTACATATAACACAGCGTCGCCGGACTCACCGGGACAACGGCAACGCGGGACGCTCACTCATAAACGCCTCCAGCCGCGAGCGCAACCAGCGTTCGGCGGGATCGGTGTCGACATGGCTGAGCCAGACCATGGACAGGTCCAGGGTCGGCGTCTTGAACGGGAATGGCTCATGGAACAGCAGACCGGACGCCGCCATCGCCTCGGCCGCGTAGTCCGGCAGACTGGCGATCAGATCGGTTCCCGCCAGCAGGGCCGGCAACGAGCTGTATTGCGGCACGGACAGTACGACTTGGCGCGTACGACCGATCTCCGCCAACCATTCATCGGCGTAACCACTGACGTTGGCGGTGTGGGAAACCAGCACATGGGGGCGTGAGCAATATTCATCGAGGGTCAGCGGTGTGTCGGAGGCATCCGCGCGCAAAATGCTTGGCAAAATATGTCGCAGCAATTTGCGCTTGGCATTGGCCGGAAGACCGCGAGTCTGGCTGATACCGACGGTAATATCACCGGAGGCCAGCAAGTCGGGAATCCGCCAGTAATCGACATGCTGCACCACGAACACGACCTTTGGCGCCTCCTGGCGCAAAGCCCGCAACAGCGGCGGCAACAGGCCAAACTCGACATCGTCGGACAGCCCGATACGAAAGGTCATGGTGCTGCTGGCGGGGTCGAAATCATGGGTCAGGCTCAACGCCACCGACAACGAGTCCAGCGCTGGCGACAGGTGCCGAATGATCTCCTCCGCCCGCGCCGTCGGCTCCATGCGATGCCCCACGCGAATGAACAGCGGATCGTTGAACATCGTGCGCAAGCGGTTAAGCGCCGAGCTGATGGTCGGTTGACCGAGAAACAGTTTCTCCGCCACCCGCGTGACGTTGCGCTCCAGCATCAATGTTTCGAACACCACCATCAGGTTGATGTCGGCCTTGCGCAGTTCATTACGATTCATGCGTGTTCCCCATGCCCAAGACACGCGTCAGTTTAGAAAGGCAGGGAGAAGGCGTCTACTGCGCTGTCAGGCCAGTGCTCAAACTATTCGAAACAAATGCCCGATAGCCAAATAACCCGGGTCCGCTAGGCTTCATTCGACGCGCTAAACAGGCTGCGCATAGATCAATCGCATGGAGCGAGCAGTATGTATTTTGAGATTTACAGGCAATCCAAAGGCACCCCGAGCACGGGGAAAGGGCAATGGCGCTGGCGCTTGAGGGCGGGAAATCACGAGACAATCGCCAGTGGCGAGTCGTACGTGAACAAGGGAGATTGCCTGCACGCCATCGGGCTGATCAAAGGTGTGGAAAGTGAAACGCCGGTGAAGGAAATCTAGGCCTCAAAAGAACCGGCTTTTTTGGATTGAACCCATTGGCCTCTTCGCGAGCAGGCTCGCTCCCACAGGGGATCTCCAGTGACCGCACTTTTTGCGAACAACCGAAATCAACTGTGGGAGCGAGCCTGCTCGCGAAAGGGCCCGAAAGAGCACCATCAAATCCTGGGCAACAGTCCTCTTCAGCTTGGCAACGGATACAACGCATCATCGAACTGCGACAAACGCGGGAACACCATCGGCAGGTCATCGCTCACGTGTTCCAGGCGTTGCCGGTAACCATGCAGGAACGCCTTGCGGGCTTCGTCACTGATGTACGGCACATGCCAGGCCACGAACGGTTCCAGCACGTCGAAGCCGACATAGGCCAGCGTGCCGCGCAGGATCGGTCGCAGCATGTCTTCCAGCGGGCCGTGAATCGCGCCGTCACCGAACATGTGCTCGCGCCCGCCCAGCGTCACCGTAACCAGCGCCTTCTTGCCGCTCAATCCGCCCTGGTCGTAGAAGCGTTTGCCGCCGTAGCAGACACCGGACACCAGCACCCGATCAATCCAGCCCTTGAGCATCGCCGGCGCCGAGAACCAGAAAATCGGGAAATTCAGAATCAACAGGTCGGCCCACAGCAGCTTGTCGAGCTCCTGCCGGATGTCCGGCGCGAGCGACTGGCTCTTCACACCCAAGCGTTGCTCCAGGGCATACACCAGGTACTCCGGGTTTTCCCGCGAAGAAAAGTCATCGGCGCTGGCCACCGGATTCCAGTTCATCGCGTAAAGGTCGCTGACCTGGACTTCATGCCCTTGGGCTTGGAGAGTCGTAACAGCCTGGTCACGCAACGCCGCGGTGAAGGATTGAGGCTCTGGATGGGCGTGGACAATCAGTACTTTCATGGCAATTCCTTAGACGTTTACAAGCTTTGTGTTGGAAGACGGTAACGCGCGCGCGGCCAACAACCGGTCAAGCCAGTCGGGGTCCATTTGCGGTTCGGAAGAAAACAGCAGCCCGGTGTAATCCTGATGTGGCGGCGTGAAAATGGCGCTGCGCGAGCCGTGGTCGACCACCCTGCCCCGCTGCATCACCAATACTTCATCGGCAATCGCCCGCACGGTAGCGACATCGTGGGTGATGAACAGGTAAGCGACGCCCAGTTGTTGCTGAATCCGGTTGAGCAGTTTCAGCACGCCTTCGGCGACCAACTGATCCAGCGCCGAGGTCACTTCGTCGCAAATAATCAGCTGCGGATCGGCTGCCAGTGCCCGAGCAATACACACGCGTTGCTTCTGCCCACCCGACAGCTCGCGGGGCTGACGCTCCATGAAGGTCGCCGGATCGAGCTCGATCATTTCCAGCAACTCAGCCACCCGCGCCCGCATCGCCTTGCCTTTGAGCCCCAGGTAAAAGGTCAGTGGCCGACCGATGATATCGACAATGCGCTGACGCGGGTTCAGCGCGGTGTCAGGGATCTGGTAAATCATCTGGATGCGCCGCAATTGCTCCTTGCTGCGCTGCCGAAAGTCCGCTGGCAGAGCCTCGCCGTCATACAGCACCTGACCCGATGTCGGCGACAGCAACCCGGTGATCAAGCGCGCGGTCGAGCTCTTGCCACTGCCGGACTCACCGATCACGGCCAGGGTCTGGCCTCGATACAGGCTCAACGAGACATCGTGCAGTACAGGCTGATGACCGTAACTGGCGCAGCTCTTGCGCAGTTCCAGCAAGGGTTTTTCCTGTTGCGGGCATGGCTTGGGTTCGGTGCGGAAACTGCGCACCGCCCACAGCGACTTGGTGTAGTCCTCTTGCGGGTCGCCGAGCATTTTGCGGGTCTCGGCCTCCTCCACCAGTTTGCCGTGACGCAGCACCATGATCCGGTCGGCCATTTGCGCCACCACCGCCAGGTCATGACTGATGTAGATCGCCGCGCTGCCGTAAGTCGCCACCGCATCTCGAATGGCCGCCAGCACTTCAATCTGCGTGGTGACGTCGAGGGCGGTGGTGGGTTCGTCGAAGATGATCAGGTCCGGGTGGCAGGCCATGGCCATGGCGGTCATGACCCGCTGCAATTGCCCGCCAGACACCTGATGTGGATAGCGCTGACCAATCTGTTCCGGATTCGGCAGGCGCAGCACCCGATATAACTCCACCGCTTCTGCCATGGCCTGGGCACGGCTCATGCCACCGTTCTTGACCGCCGTTTCCACGTGCTGATCAATCAGCCGATGGGCCGGATTAAACGACGCCGCGGCGCTTTGTGCGACGTAGGCGATCCGTAGACCACGCAGTGTGCGCAGCGCTTCAGGTTTGGCCCGCAGCAGGTCGATGCCGTCGAACTGCACCGAGCCGCCGGTGATCCGGCAACCGTCACGGGTATAGCCCATGGCGGCCAGGCCGAGGGTCGACTTGCCGGCACCCGACTCCCCGATCAGCCCCAATACTTCGCCGCGTTGCAGGGTCAGGTCGATGCTCTTGATCAGCGGGTGCCAGGCGTCTTCGTAATGGCCTTCGATGTGCAGATCGCGGATTTCCAGCAGCGGCTTTTCGTTGTCGATCGCGTTCATGTTCAGCACTCCTTGAGGCCGCTGGATTTATGCAACATCCAGTCGACGACGAAGTTGACGCTGACCGTGATCAACGCCACGGCCAGCGCTGGCAACAGTGGACTGATGTCGCCGAAAGTAATCAGCACCGCGTTGTCACGGACCATGCTGCCCCAATCGGCGGTGGGCGGCTGAATGCCCAGACCGAGGAACGACAGCGCGCTGATGAACAAAAACACGAAGCAGAAACGCAGGCCGAACTCGGCAATCAACGGTGCGGCGGCGTTGGGCAACACTTCGCGGGTCACCAGCCACCACAGGCCTTCACCGCGCAGACGCGCGGCTTCGACGAAGTCCTGCACCACCACGTTCATCGCCACCGCCCGCGACAGGCGAAACACTCGGGTCGCATCCAGTAGTGCGATCACCAACACCAGCGATGTCGCCGTGGTGCCAACCACGCTGAGAATCAGCAAGGCAAAGATCAGTTGCGGGATCGCCATCAAAATATCCACCACCCGCGACAGGCCCTGATCGACCCAGCCGCCCTTGATCGCCGCGATCAATCCGCTCAAGCCGCCGAGCAAGAACGCCAGCACTGTGGTCAGGAAGGCAATGCCGAGGGTGTTGCGCGCGCCGTAGACCAGGCGGCTGAACATGTCCCGGCCGAGGTTGTCGGTGCCCAGCAGAAACTCGCCACTCCACGGCGCGAAGCCGTCGCCCACCACTTGCGTTTCGCCGTACGGCGCCAGCACCGGAGCGAACAGCGCTACCAGGATGTACAGGATGATGACCAATATTCCGAACTTGGCACTCAGCGGCGCCCGGAGCAATTGTTTGAGCAGGCTCATGTTCTACCCCTTCGGATGCATCAGGCGTGGGTTGCTGGCGATGGACAGCACATCGGCCGTGGTGTTGAGCAGAATGTAGGTCGCCGCGAAAATCAGGCTGCAGGCCTGGACCACCGGGATGTCGCGCTTGGCCACCGAGTCCACCAGCAATTGGCCAAGGCCCGGATAGACAAACACCACCTCGACCACCACCACGCCGACCACCAGGTAAGCGAGGTTCAGCGCCACCACGTTGACGATGGGTGCCAGTGCGTTGGGCAACGCGTGACGGAAGATGATGCGCGACTGGCTGATGCCCTTGAGCCGGGCCATTTCGATGTAGGGGCTGGCCAGCAGATTGATCAAGGACGCGCGGGTCATGCGCATCATCTGCGCGATGACCACCAGGCTCAATGTCGCGACCGGCAGCACCGAGCGTTCCAGCACGGTGCCCAAGGATGCGTCTGGCGCGAGGTTGGAAATGCTCGGGAACCAGTTGAGTTTCACCGCGAACACCAGGATCAGAATGTAGGCGACAAAGAACTCCGGAAACGACACCGCGCTCAGCGCCGTCGTGTTGAGCAAGCGGTCGAACCAGCTATTGCGATACAGCGCCGCGAGCATGCCCAGCAACAAGGCGAGCGGAACGGAAACCAGCGCTGCCAACGCCGCCAGACTGAAGGTGTTACCCAGACGCGAGGCGACCAGCTCGGCGATGGGCCGCTGATTGGCCAGCGAGACACCGAGATCACCTTGCAGCAGGTGCCAGATCCAGTGCCCGAAGCGGGTTAGCGGTGGCAGGTCCAGGCCCAGTTGAGCACGGAATGCCGCGACGGTTTCCGGGGTGGCGGATTGGCCGAGCATGGCCTGGGCGATATCACCCGGGAGCATGCCGACGGCCAGGAAGATAATCACCGATACCGCGAAGAGCGATAACAAACCAAGTGCCAGGCGCTGCAAGAGCAACTTGAAAATACTATTCACTGCACAGTTCCTTGTTGTAGCAAACAGGCATTTACGCGGTTACGCGACCTGTAGCAGCTGGCGAAGCCTGCGTTCGGCGGCGTAGCCGTCGTAAATCCTGTTTGCTCGATTAACCTGAAACACCGCGTGCTCTGACCTTACGGCGGCTACGCCGCCGAACGCAGGCTTCGCCAGCTGCTACAACAAGCAATCACGCTTGCCACCAGCGTTCGATGACGCGCAGGCCGTCCAATTCGCCATAAGGCGCAGTCTGGCCGCCGTGAGCGACCCGGTTCGACCGCGCGGCCACCGAGCTGGCAAACAACGGCACAATCGCCCCGCCGTCGTCCCGACACAGCGACTGCATTTCGTTGTACATTTCGCGGCGCAGCGGGTCGTTCATCTCGCCTCGGGCGGCGTTGAGCAACTGGTTGAAACGCGGATTGTCCCAATGGGTTTCGTTCCACGCCGCGCCTTTGGCGTAACCGATGCTGAACATCCGGTCGGCTGTCAGGCTGCTGTACCAGAAGGAAGTGGTGAACGGCTGCTTCATCCAGACATTGGAGAAGAAGCCGTCGGCCGGCTCGCGGACCACATCGATATCGATCCCGGCCTGACGGGCCTGCTCCTTGAACAGCACCGACGCATCCACCGCGCCGGCGTAGGCCGCATCGGAGGCTTGCAGGCGGACCTTGAGCGAATCGACACCGGCCTGGCGCAGGTAAAAACGCGCTTTGTCCGGGTCGTACGTGCGCTGCTCCAGCGCCGTGTTGATGAAGCGGCTGCCAGGCTGGATCGGATGGTCGTTGCCCACCAGGCCGTAGCCATGCAGCACCGAGGCCAGCAGGGTTTCGCGATTGATCGCGTGCTTCATCGCCAGGCGGATGTTGCTGTTCTGGAACTGCTGGCTGTCGCACAACATCGGGAAGGTGTAGTGCTGCGCGCCTTTGGTTTCTTCGATCACCAGGTTCGGGTTGCGTTTGAGTAAGGCCACGGTTTTCAGGTCGACCTTGTTGATGACATCGACCTGCCCGGTGACCAACGCATTGATCCGTGCGGCGCCGTCGGAAATGGCAATCAACTCGGCACTGGCGAAATGCGCCCGGCCCGGTTTCCAGTAATCGGGGCTGCGTTCCAGGGCCATGCGCACACCTGGATCGAACGCCTTGAGGCGATAGCCGCCGGTGCCCACACCGCTTTGCCAGTCGGGGACTCCGTCCTTGCTGGGCATGATCACCAAATGGTAATCGGCGACCACGAAAGAGAAGTCGGCGTTGCCCGAACGCAGCTCGAACACCACGCTGTCAGTGCCTTGGGCACTGACCTTGGCGACATCGCCCAACACGGTCTTGGCGGCTGACGTGGATTTTTCGCCGAGGTGATGCTGGATCGACGCAACCACGTCATCAGCGGTCAGGGTTTTGCCATTGTGAAAGGTCACGCCCTGACGCAGTTTGAAGGTCCAGATGCGCGCGTCGGGGGTCGACGTCCAGCTCTCGGCCAGTTCCGGAATCGCGGTGCCGTCCACGGCAATTTCGGTCAGGGTGTTATAGACCGCCGAGAAGCCGACGAAGGTGAACGTGTCGCTCCAGGAACCGGGGTCTTTTGAGTCGGTGGTGCTGCCGCCCGCCAGACCCAGGCGCAACACGCCACCTGGCTTGGGCGTCGCGTCCTCGGCGAAGGCGCCAAACGGCAGCCCCATGGAGAATGCCCCCGCCACCGTGGCGGCAGCGGCGCTGTATTTCAAAAAGTCCCGACGCGGAAAACTGAATTCATGGTTCGCTTGAGTAATTTTGTTGTTGTTATCGCTCATTGCACTGCCCCTGATCAAAAGCCACGAAAGTAATGAATTACCGGTTCAAAACCACGCAAGACACCGGGCCAGGGCCCGGTGCGAAGATCGTTTACCTCATCAAGGCTCACACCTGAATCGCCTTCACTTCGACGAACTCGTTAAGCCCTTCTTCCCCCCATTCCCGGCCATTGCCCGATTGTTTGTAACCACCGAACGGCGCTTGATAGTTGAACGCGGCGCCATTGAGGAAACATTGCCCCGCCCGCAGCTGACGGCCCAGTTGCAAGGCGCGATCAGTGCTGCCGGCCCAGACACCGCTGGACAACCCGAACGGCGAATCGTTGGCCATCTCAATGGCCTGCGCTTCGTCGGCGTAAGGAATCAGGCACAACACCGGACCAAAGATTTCTTCCTGAGCGATGCGCATCCGGTTATCGACATCCGCGAACACGGTTGGACGGACGTAGAAACCACGCTCGAACTCCTGCGCTGTCTCACCGCCACACACCAAACGTGCGCCTTCCTGCTGGCCGGCCTGAATGTAGTCACGCACGGTGCGACGTTGCGCCGCCGAACACATCGGTCCGAGGAAACTTTGCGGGTCCAGCGGGTCACCCATGCGCAGGCTTCGGGTTTCGGCGATGGCCAGTTCCACGGCTTCGGCGTAACGGCTGGCGGGTAGCAACATGCGAGTCAACGCGGTGCAGGTCTGACCGGAGTTGATCATCACGTCCTGCACGCCGTAACGCACGGCAGCCGCCAGATCCGCATCTTCGGCAATCAGCAGCGGCGACTTGCCGCCCAGTTCCAGGCACACCCGTTTCACCGAAGGCGCCGCCGCTTGCGCCACGCGCACACCGGCGCCGGTGGAACCGGTGAACGACACCATGTCCACGTCCGGGTGTTTGGCCAATGCTTCGCCAACCTTTGAACCTGGCCCGCTGACCAGGTTGAAAACCCCAGCCGGCAAGTCGATGGCTTCGATCATCCGGGCCAGCCAAAAGGCGTGCAACGGGGTTTCCTGACTCGGCTTGACCACCACGGTGCAACCGGCGGCCAGCGCCGGAGCGAGCTTGCCGATCAATTGATGCAGCGGGTAATTCCACGGATT
This sequence comes from Pseudomonas sp. IT-P253, assembly GCF_949768125.1. NCBI lineage: Bacteria > Pseudomonadati > Pseudomonadota > Gammaproteobacteria > Pseudomonadales > Pseudomonadaceae > Pseudomonas > Pseudomonas sp. IT-P253. The sequence continues at coordinate 98,641 of NZ_CATKPT010000012.1, forward strand.
GATGAAGGCGCAAACACCCACCGCCTCACGAATCACCAACGAATTGCCCACCTCGCGCACTTCGTCCATCAGGCCCGCGAGCTCGACGTATTGCTCGAGCCCCACAATGGGCCCGTCCACCTGAACCGAACGGCACCATTGCACCGGCATCCCCAGCTCAGCGGTGATCACCGCGGCCATCTCATCGGCACCCGCGCGCAATTGCTCGGCGAGGGCACGGATGTAGCCGGCGCGCACGCTCGAGGGCGTGCGCGACCAAGGACCAAACGCCCGGCGGGCGGCCGCCACGGCCCGGTCTACATCGCGCTCATCACCCAGTGGCACCGAACCGGCGACGCCTTCGGTGGCCGGGTTAATCACCTCGGCGATGCCCTGTCCGGACGGGGTTTGCCAGCGACCATCAATAAACAGCATTTTGTAGTTATGCATACACCCGATCCTCCATCAGCTCACGGGCACAACGGGCGATGCGCTGGCAGGCGTCACGCAACGGTTCTGCCCCCACCACCAACCCCAGACGAATATGCCCGGCGGCACTCGGACCGAACGCTTCCCCGGCCAGCACCGACACGCCATGGTGGTCGAGCAAGCGGTCGGCGAACGCGTGGGCGCTGAGTCCGGTTTCGCGGATATCGACCATCACGAACATCCCGCCATCGGGTTTCAAGGCACGTACGCCGGGGCAGTCGGCCAGGCTTTCACAGACCAGATCGCGGCGCTGACGGTAGGCCTCACGCATGGCTTCCAGTTCCGGCAAGTGGCTTTCCAGGGCGACGACAGCGGCGTCCTGAATGAAATCCGGCGAGCCGTACAGCATGCACAGCGCGAGGTTTTCCAGGTGCGTCGACAGGGAGGTCGGTGCCACCACCCAGCCGACGCGCCAGCCGGTCATGGCGTGGGATTTCGACAGGCTGTTGAGCGTGGCGGTGCGCTCAGCCATGCCCGGCAAGCTGGCCGGGCTGACGTGTTCACCGTCAAACAACAACTCGCTGTAGACCTCATCGGAAATCAGCCACAGGTCGTGGGCGATGCACAGTTCGGCCAGCGCCGCCCAGGTGCTTCGCGGCAGACTGGCGCCTGACGGGTTGTGTGGGCTGTTCAGCGCCAGCGCACGAGTGCGCGGCGTGATGCGAGCCGCGACGTCTTCGGGCAGGACCCGAAAACCGTTTTCGGAGCGCACCGGCACCGGAATCACCACCGCGCCACACGCACCGAACACCGCTTCGTAAGTGACGTACATCGGCTCGGCGACCAGTACTTCATCGCCGGGGTTGAGCACGCATTGGGCGACGCAGAACAACGCGCACTGCGCTCCGGCGAGCACGGTGACCTGGTCGGCCGAGACCTGCTGGCCGCTGCGTTGCTGGTGACGCTTGGCGATACTTTCACGCAAGGCGCGCTTGCCGCGCACCTCGGCGTAGTGAGTGTTGCCGGTCAACAGACTGTCGATGGCCGCCTGCACGATGGGCACCGGGGTGTCGAAGTCCGGGTCGCCCACCGACAACAGCAGAATGTCTTCGCCCTGTTCCTGCAGCGCCAGCGCACGGTAATGAATCCCCCAGGCGGCGGCGCCGTCACCGGCGATACGTTGAGTCAGATCGGAAAAGCGCATGGCGATACCCCTGTAAAAAAATGAAAATCAGTGCGCGCACGCGTGCTTGAGCTCGATCAGGGTCACGCCGTTGCGTTTGAAGCCGTGGCGCAAATCGGTTTGCAGTTCCGCCAGACTCTGCGGCTGGCTCACGGTGCAACCGAACGCGCGGCCAAGCGCGGCGAAGTCCGGGTTGCGCGGCAACACGCCGATCGGCTCGATATCCAGCCCGAGCATGTCGTCACGAATCTGCCCCAACGCATCGTTGTTCCAGAGCAACACCACCAGCGGGCTGTCCAGCTCTTCAACGGCCGTCGCCAGTTCCTGCGCGGTGTAGAGAAAACCGCCGTCGCCTACCAACACCAACCCTGGCCGTTGCGGCGCACCAAACTTGGCGCCGATGCCGGCGGGCAAGCCGTACCCCAAGGTGCCGTAGCCGGTCGGGTGCAACCAACTGCGCGGTGCCAGGCTGTCGAAGGCGTAGTTGCCGGTGTAGGCCAGTTGGGTCATATCGGTGCTGATGAACGCGTTGTCCGGCAGTTCGGCTTCGATACGTTCCAGAATCGCTTGATGGATCGACTGCAACGGACCGTGACCGGCCTTCACCGCTTCACGCAATGCGGCGACGGCAGCGATGGCAGCGATGGCAGCCCTGGCATCGCGTGGAGTGGGCGACAAACGCTCCAGCAGCGCAGCGAGGGTTTGCTGCGCATCGCCATGCAACGCCACCGCGCACGGGTAAAAGTCATTGAACTTGCGCGGATCAATGTCGACGCGCAGCAACTCGGCTTTCAGCGGCAGGCGCTCGCGCCAGAAATCGGTGTCGGCCAATTCGGTGCCGACTGCCAGCACCACGTCAGCCTCGGCGATCAGGTTCCAGCCCGGTTCCACGCACAACGTCGAGCCGGCATTGAGCGGTGCATCCGGCGCCAACAAGCCTTTTCCGGCAACGCTGGTGAACAGCGGCGCGGCCAGCCGGGTGCTGAGTTCGTGCAATGCCTGCTGCGCATTCAATGCGCCACCGCCGGCAATAATCATCGGTCGCCTGGCGCTTTGCAGCTTGGCCACGGCTGCCTCAAGTGCCGGGCTCGATGCCGGACCGCGCCCCGGACGACGCACCACGTCGTTGCTCCAGTCACGGCTGACTTGCGCTGCCAACACATCCAGCGGCACTGAAATATGCACTGGGCGCGGACGCTCGCTGTCGAACACTGCGTAAGCGCGGGCGATCAGTTCGGGCAGATCATCGGCGCTCAATGCGACCGCCGAAAACGCGGTGATCGGTGCGGTTATGGCACGCTGATCCTGGGTTTCGTGCAGGCAGCCCCAGCCTTTGCCGAGGCTGGCGGTGTGGTTGACGCTGGAAATCACCAGCATCGGAATCGAGTCGGCATAGGCCTGACCGATGCCGGTCGCGGCGTTGGTCACGCCAGGCCCGGTGATGATGAAGCACACGCCCGGTTTGCCACTGACGCGCGCATAGCCGTCGGCCATGAAACTGGCGCCTTGCTCATGGCGCGTCAGGACATGGCGAATGCCGCTGCCGGGCAGGCCGCGGTACAACTCCAGCGTGTGCACGCCGGGAATCCCGAACACGGTGTCGACGCCGTAGTTGGCCAGTAGACGCACCAGTGCCTGGCCGCCGGTCAATGTCGTGGTTTGCATGTTCATATCCTCACTCGTGGCCGAGACGAATCAACGCATCGACCGCAGTCGTGCCGTGGGCACCGACCAATAATGGGTTCACATCGAGTTCCAGCAATTGCCCGGCGTTCTCACAGGCGTAATCGGCCACCGCACGAATCGCCGCCACCAGCGCGTCGAGGTCCGCCGCTTCGCGACCGCGAAAGCCTTGCAACAACATCGCACTGCGCAGGCTCAGCAACGCAGCGTGAATGGCGCCATCGGTGGTGGGCAGCAACAGGCTGCGGCTGTCCTTGAGCAGCTCCACCAGAATCCCGCCGGCACCGATGACCAAGGCCAGACCGAAGTCGTTTTCGCGCTTGATGCCGACGATCAATTCAGCCAACGGCGACGTGGCCATGGGCTCCAGCAACACCTGATCGAACGGCACCTGCGGCGCGTAATCGGCAATGCTCGCGCGCATTTTTTCCAGTGCTGCGGTCAGGGCAGCGGCGTCCTTGAGGTTCAGTGCCACGGCCCCGGCTTCGGTTTTGTGCGGCAGTTGCGTGCTGACCGCTTTCAGCACCAGCGGGTAACCCAGCGTGTTGGCGTCACTCAATGCGTTGTCTGGAGTGCTCAATACGCCATTAGGCGTCGGCAGGCCAAAGGCACGCAGGGCCAGTTTGGAGTCCCACTCGTTGAGCAAGCGACCTTCACCGTCCAGTGCCTGCGGACACAACGGCACCAGCGCCGACTCGCCCAGCGCCAGCAGCGCCTGACGATTGCGCTGATAGCCGGCGATTCGGCCCCAGGCCGCCAGTCCGTCCTCAACCCCTTGCAGCGCCGCTACGCCTTGCGCGTGCAGACGTTCACGAGCGTGAGCCGGCAGCAGTTCAGGAAAGGCCGAAGTGACGAAACCGGTCTTGCCGTGGCGCACCAGCGCGGCGCAGAACAACTCCAGCAGCAGGTCGCATTCCTTGCGTTCGCCGGTGTACTCCGACGGGTAATCGAGCACCAGCATCGCGGCATCGGCTTCGGTGCGCAGGGCACTGTCGAGCATGCGGTTCAGGGCTTCGCCATCGCCCCAGATCGCCGTGGTGAAATCCAGCGGATTGACCAGGTTGGCGTAGCTCGGCAGTACGTGGGCAAGCTCGCTGCGCTGACCTTCATCGAGTTTCGGCAAGCCCAGGTCGTTGCATTCGGCATAGTCGGCAATCAACCCGGCGTCACCTCCGGAACAGGCCAGCGCGATCAGGCTGTTGCCCGACGGCAGCTTGCCGCACGCCGCCGCCTTGAGGGTTTCGACGAAGCTCACCGGACCACTGACGCGGATCACCCCAAGGCGCGCAAACAGACTGTCGTACAACGCGTCGGAGCCAGACAGCGAACTGGTGTGACTGATGGCCAGTTCGGCGCCGATCTGCGACACACCGGTTTTCAAGGCGATGATCGGAATGCCTTTCTCCAGCGCCTTGTGCGCGGCCCGGGCAAAACCCGGCACGTTTTTCAGGCCTTCGAGGTGCAAGCCGATGGCGGTGACACGCGGCTCGTCGAGCAGCACGTCCATCAATTCGGCGATGCCCAGTTGCGCCTGATTGCCGACCGATGCCATGTAAGCCACCGGTAGCGAGCGGTCGCTCATGGACAGGTTGTAGGCGAAGTTGCCGCTCTGGGTCAGGACGGCGACGCCCTTCTCCACCGACTTGCCGCCGTGAGCCACCGGCCACAGCGCCGAGCTGTGCAGATAGTCCAGAACGCCGTAGCAATTGGGGCCAAGCAATGCCATGTGGCCGGCCGCCTTGAGCAACTGTTGCTGCAAGGCCTGACCTTCTTCGCCTGTCTCGGCAAATCCCGAGGCGTAGCAGATCGCCCCGCCCGCGTCCTTTGCCGCCAGTTCGGCGACGCAGGTCAGGGTCAGTTCACGGTTGGTCGCGATAAACACCGCATCCGGGCCGCACGGCAGCTCGGCGACGCTGCGCACACACGGCACGCCTTCGAGGCTGTCGTGCTGCGGGTTGACCAGCCACATCTGCCCAAGGTATCCGCCCTCGGCGCAGCGCTTGAGTGCCCGGGCCATGCTGCGGCCACCGACAAACGCCAAGTGGCGCGGCGCGAGCAGGCGTTTGAGGTTGTCACGAATCGTCTGCGACATAGGTATTCTCCAGGCTGATCAGCGCAGCAACGGCCGCAGCAATTCGCGGGAAATGATGTGGCGCTGGATCTCCGAGGTGCCTTCCCAGACGCGCTCGATCCGAGCGTTACGCCAGATGCGCTCCACCGGGCATTCATCCATCAGGCCCATGCCGCCAAAGATCTGCACCGCTTCATCGGCCACCCGACCGAGCACTTCACTGGCGAACAGTTTGGCCATGCCGGCCTCGCCATCGGTCATGCTGCCCTGGTCCATTTTCCAGGCGGTGTGCAAGGTCAGCAGTTCGGCGGCGCGGATCTGCGTGACCATGTCCGCGAGTTTGAACGAGATGCCTTGATACGTGCCGATAGGCTGGCCGAACTGCTTGCGATCCGCCGCCCATTGCAGCGATACGTCGAGCGCGCGTTGCGCCTGACCGACGCAGTTGGCCGCCACCATGACGCGCCCGGCGGTGAGCCAGGCGTTGGCCACTTCCCACCCCTTGCCGACTTCACCCAGCACTTTGGAGGCCGGGACACGGCAGTCGTCGAAGAACATTTCGTAAGTGTGATAACCGCGATTGCTCACACACTTCGGACCACGGCGGATGGTCATGCCCGGCGTGTCGCGATCCACCAGGAACGAGGTCACGGCATTGCGCTTGCGGCCGTTGTGCTCGTAGGTGTCGGTGACCGCGAAGACAATGGCGAAATCGGCGTGCCCGGCATGGCTGATGAAATGTTTGCTGCCATTGAGAACAAAGTCGTCGCCCTCGCGCACGGCGCGGGTCTTGATCGCGTTGGCATCGGAACCGGCGCCCGGTTCGGTGAGCGCGAAGCAATCGATCTTCTCGCCCTGAATGCACGGCAGCAGGTAGTCGTTGATCTGATCCCCGGTACAGGCCATGAGGATTTTCGACGGCCGCGCGACGAACACATGCAGCGCCCATGATACCTTGGACAGTTCACGTTCGATCAGCGCCTGGGACAGGTAATCCAGACCGCCACCGCCCACTTCTTCAGGCATGTTGAAGGCATAGAAACCCGCCGCAATCGCCTTGCCGCGAATCTGCGCGGCCAGCTCCGGGGAGACTTCGTCAGCGCGATCGACCGCTTCCTCATGGGGCAGCAGTTCCTTGGCGACAAAGCTGCGTACCGCGTCCACCAACATTTCTTGTTCTTGGGTCAGTTGGAAATTCATGGTGCTACCTGTTGTTCGTTCACGGGTTATGGGTGCGTGGCAACGGCGGGCTTATTGGCCGACAAACTGTGCCGGGCGTTTTTCAATGGAGGCGCGCAAGGCTTCGGCGCCGTCTTCACTGCGACCACAGAGCAGACCCGCGGCCTGTTCGGCTTGCAGTTGTTCCGGCAGGCTGCGCCCGGCGCTTTCGCGCATGAGTTTCTTGGTTTGGGCGAAGGCGAACGTCGGGCCGTTGGCCAGGCGCGTGGCCAGTTCGGTGGTCACCTCAAGCAGTTGCTCATCGGCGCAAACTTCGCCGACAAGGCCGGCGGCCAAGGCCCGATCCGCGCCCCACAACTCATCGAGAAACAGCAAACGCTTGGCCTGCTCGGTGCCGATCAGCCGTGGCAAATGCCAACTGGCACCGGCATCCGGCGAGTACGCCATGCTGGTGTAACCGGCCTTGAACCGCGCCGATTGACCCGCGATGCGCAAGTCGCAGCACAGCGTCAGGTCCATCCCGGCGCCAACGGCGGTGCCGTTGATTGCAGCGATGGTGGGTTTTTCCAGGCTGTACAAGCGGCTCATCAAGGCGTGGGCGGTTTCGGTCCAGCCGTAGGTTTCCAGAGCCCCCCGGGCTTCGGCTTCGGCCCACTCGGCGAGGTCGGCGCCAGCGCAGAAACTGCGACCGCTACCGGTCAGCACCACGACCCGAACGGCGGGATCGGCGTTGAAGTCGTCAAGCAAGGTGTGAAGGTTTTTCAGGGTCGGGATGTCCAGCGCATTACGCTGAGCAGTGCGATTGAGGGTGATCCAGGCAATACCGGCTTCGACCTGACTGAGCAGAGAAGATTGAGTAGTCATGCGAATCCTCGAATTATTGTGTTTGGCGTGAGGTGATGCGACTTGAGGCCATACTAAACGAGTGTTCAGTAAGGCGGCAATCGGTGATCTCTAAGGCTGTAACAGCTTAAAAATAAAGCTAAGTTATTGGTTTTAAATGGTTTATTTGTTTGTTAGGGGGATGTGGCGATACGGCTGTTACAACTTTGAACAACTGGGGACAGGTTGGGGTTGTTGGGAATATCCGTTTCTTTGGTAGCGGCTGCTGGCGGTTTCGCTTTTACAGCGAGTCCCTTTTTCAAACGCCAAAAAGGAACCAAAAGGCTTTGCCCCTCCATTCGGTGCCTCGCTGAGGCTCGGCATGCCCTCACTCCGGCCTCTGGGAAAGGGGCGGCAGATCAAAAGCTAAAGCAACATCAAGATCAAAAGATCGCAGCCTTCGGCAGCTCCTACAGAGCGCACGCATTCCCCCTGTAGGAGCGAGCCTGCTCGCGATGAATTCGAAGGCAACGTATTTTTCCAGACAGCACGCGTTATCGTTCACGTCCATCGCGAGCAGGCTCGCTTGTATGGTAGGACTTGAAGGGAGGAGGAGGGACAAGGCTCGAT
>NZ_CATKPT010000013.1:0-101590 GCF_949768125.1 Pseudomonas sp. IT-P253
AGTGGTGGTCCGGGCACAACCAACGTCGCGGCAATTGATCCGTTTCACGCATCAATGCATACCAACAATGCACTTATCATATTGATCGCCCTGCTCCACCATTCGCCCCAATAAGAACCGTGCACCGCGTCCAGGCAGTGCACGTCATAAAAGCGGTGGAGTACAGGTCAATGACAACATCAAGTCCTTCCGGGCGCTCTCGCGCCGGTGCAATTTTCCGGGTCACCTCGGGCAACTTTCTCGAACAGTTCGACTTCTTTCTTTTCGGCTTCTACGCCACGCAAATCGCTGCCGTGTTCTTCCCGGCCAGCAGCGAATTCGCATCACTGATGATGACCTTCGCCGCATTCGGCGCAGGCTTCCTGATGCGTCCGCTGGGCGCCGTGGTGCTCGGCGCCTACATCGACGATGTGGGTCGACGTAAAGGCTTGATCGTCACGCTGTCGATCATGGCCAGCGGCACTATTTTGATTGTGCTGGTGCCTGGTTACGAAACCATAGGGCTGCTTGCGCCCGCCATTGTGCTGATAGGACGCTTGCTGCAAGGCTTCTCGGCAGGTGCAGAGATGGGGGGTGTTTCGGTGTACCTCTCCGAGATCGCCACACCCGGCAACAAAGGCTTCTTCACCAGTTGGCAGTCCGCCAGCCAGCAAGTGGCGATCATCGTCGCGGCGGCGCTCGGTTATGGCCTGAATCAGTGGATGGCACCGGCGATGATTGCCGACTGGGGCTGGCGGATTCCGTTTTTCGTCGGCTGCATGATCGTGCCGTTCATTTTTTTCCTGCGCCGTAACCTGGAAGAAACCGAGGAGTTCGCCGCGCGCAAGCATCGGCCGAGCATGGGCGATGTGTTCCGCACCTTGGCGCAGAACTGGGTGATTGTCTTCGCCGGGATGATGATGGTCGCCCTGACCACCACCGCGTTCTACCTGATCACCGTGTACGCGCCGACCTTCGGCAAAACCGTGCTGCACCTGAGCACCTCCGATGCGCTGTTGGTGACCTTGCTGGTGGGCGTCTCGAACTTTTTCTGGCTGCCGATTGGCGGCGCATTGTCCGACCGCATCGGCCGGCGCTCGGTACTGATCGCCATGACCCTGCTAACCCTCGCCACCGCGTATCCGGGGCTGACCTATTTGGTGAACGCACCGAGCTTCCTCAACATGCTGTTGGTGCTGCTGTGGCTGTCGTTCATCTACGGTTTGTACAACGGCGCGATGATTGCGGCGCTCACGGAAATCATGCCGGTGGAGGTTCGGGTCGCCGGTTTCTCGCTGGCCTACAGCCTCGCCACCGCAGTGTTCGGCGGCTTTACCCCGGCGATGTCGACCTTCCTGATTCAGTACACCGGCGACAAGGCTGCACCCGGTTACTGGATGAGTTTCGCCGCGTTCTGTGCCTTGTGCGCGACGCTTTATCTCTATCGCCGCTCAACTGGCCGCCTGCAACCAGCGATATCGTGAACCTGCCCATTTCGAGAAAATGACCATGAGAAAATTATTCAATGTTGCAGCCTTGGCCTTGCTGGCCGGCCTCGGCCTGAGCGCCGTCGCCGAGGCGGAAGAAATCCGCGTGATGACCTCGGGTGGTTTCACTGCCGCCTACAAAGTACTCGGTCCGAAATTCGCCGCGTCCACCGGCAATACGCTCGACACCACCTTTGGCCCGTCGATGGGCAAGACACCGGAAGCAATCCCCAATCGCCTGGCTCGCGGCGAAAAAGCCGATGTGGTGATCATGGTCGGTTACGCCCTTGACGACCTGATCAAGCAAGGCAAAGTCGACCCTGCGTCACGGGTCGAACTGGCGGATTCGCGAATCGGCCTGGTGGTGCGCGAAGGCGCGCCGAAACCGGACATCAGCTCCGTCGATGGCCTGAAAAAGACCTTGCTCGACGCCCAGTCAGTCGCCTATTCCGACAGCGCCAGCGGTGTCTACATCGGGAGCCAGCTGTTCAAGCGCCTGGGCATCGAAGACCAGCTAAAACCTAAATCGAAGATGATTCCGAAAATCCCCGTGGGCTCGGTGGTTGCCACCGGCGACTACCAACTGGGCTTCCAACAAGTCAGCGAATTGTTGCCCGTGCCGGGCGTAAGTTTTGTGGCGAAAATTCCGGAGTCGGTGCAATCGATAACACGCTTCGCTGCCGGCATTCCGGTGGGCGCGCAGCACCCGGCGCAAGCCAAGGCGCTGCTCGAATACATGGCCTCCTCCGCTGCTCAGCCGGATGTGAAAGCCACCGGACTGGACTCGGTCAGTCGCTGACCTGGACTTTCATTTTGACAACCAAACGTTCCAGCTCCAACGCCGCCGGGGTCAGGGTTCGACCCCGGCGCTTTATCAAGCCGACACTGCGCATCACCTGCGGATCGGTCAACGGCACCCGCGTCAGAATCGGATGATCTGCCGCCGGCATCGCCATCAACGGCACGGCCGCCACCCCCAAACCCGCCTCCACCAAACCAATCATTGTCGTCACATGCCGGGTTTCGCAGATGCTCTGCCGCTGCGGTACCACGCCAGTCAGCGCCTGATCCAACAGAAAACGATTGCCGGACGTCTTGTCCAGCGAGATGTAATCCTGCTGATAAAACTCATCCCACGTCACGCTGCTGCGCCCTGCCAACGGATGATCGCGCCGACACGCCACCACATAGCCTTCCTGCACCAGCGGCGCGAAATCCACCTCGGCCTCCAGCGTGCCCATGAAACTCAGGCCGAAATCCGCTTCTCCATTGACCACCGCGCTGAGCACTTCGTGGGCGCTGGAATCCAGTACTTTGACTTTGATCCGCGGAAACTGGCTGTGGTACTGGGCGATCACTCGCGGCATGAAGTAGTACGCCGCCGACGGGACGCACGCGACCGTGACATGGCCGAGCCGGGTCGAGGCGACTTCGCTGATGCCCAGCAGTGCCACGTCCAGATCGTCCAGCAGCCGCTCGACGCTGGGCATGAAAGCGCGCCCGGCCTGGGTCAGGCTGACTTTGCGGGTGGTGCGTTCGAACAACCGCACGCCGAGTGCGTCTTCGAGTTTTTCGATGCGCCGGCTCAGGGCCGGCTGCGAGATGCGCACGGTGTCGGCGGCCTTGCGGAAGCTGCCCTGTTCGACCACGGCGCGGAAGGCTTGCAGATCGTTGAGGTCGAAATTGATGGCCATGGTGTGCACTCGAAGGACGGACTTATTGATCAGCTTATCCTATGAATGCAACCAATTGATGCGATATGTAACTACATCCTGGTCGCCTGCCTGGCCGCTATCGTGAGCAAGCCCGCTCCTACAGTGGATTTGCGTCTACCACTAGAACCCAGTAGGAGCGGGCTTGCTATGGCGCAATATTAGTCAACACAAAGGTCATGTTCAGGCTGACGCATGAAGCCTCACCCTTTATCCTTGGCCCCCCCGGCCGTACCGAGTTCTGGAGTTTCGCCATGCCCCACGAAGGCAACCTGTTGCAAGCCGCTGTCGTGTTTCTGTTCGCGGCGGTGCTCACCGTGCCCTTGGCCAAACGTCTGCAATTGGGGGCGGTGCTGGGTTACTTGTTTGCCGGCGTCATCATTGGGCCGTCGGTGCTGGGCTTGATTGGCAATCCACAAAGCGTCAGTCACATCTCCGAACTTGGCGTGGTGTTGCTGCTGTTCATCATTGGTCTTGAACTGTCGCCGCGCCGCTTGTGGGTGATGCGCAAATCGGTATTTGGCATGGGCCTGGCGCAGGTGCTGCTGACGGGCTCGGTGATTGGCCTGCTGGCGTTGCTGGTGTTTGGCCAGCCCCTCAATAGCGCGATTGTGCTCGGCCTTGGCCTGGCGCTGTCGTCCACTGCATTTGGCCTGCAAAGCCTGGCCGAACGCAAAGAGCTGACCAGTCCCCACGGGCGACTGGCGTTTGCGATTCTGCTGTTCCAGGACATCGCCGCGATCCCGTTGATTGCCATGGTGCCGCTGCTGGCGGGCGGTGATCACTCCACCAGCGCTGCCGAAAACTTGAACCACGGTTTACGGGTGTTGGGCAGCATCGCGGTGGTGGTGATCGGCGGGCGGTATCTGTTGCGGCCGGTGTTCCGTGTCGTGGCCAAAACCGGGCTACCGGAGGTTTCTACCGCCACCGCGCTGTTGGTGGTAATTGGCACGGCGTGGCTGATGGACCTGGTCGGTGTGTCCATGGCGCTGGGGGCGTTTCTCGCCGGTTTGCTGTTGGCGGACTCTGAGTATCGCCATGAACTGGAAGCGCAGATCGAACCCTTCAAAGGCCTGTTGCTGGGGCTGTTTTTCATAAGCGTCGGCATGGGCGCAAACCTGAGTTTGTTGCTGAGCGCGCCGATCACCGTGCTGGGCCTGACGCTGCTGCTGATCGCTATCAAACTGCCACTGCTGTTCGTTGTGGGCCGATTGGCCGGTGGTTTGGGCAAGGTCAGCGCGATTCGCCTGGGCATCGTGCTGGCGGCCGGGGGCGAGTTTGCGTTCGTGGTGTTCAAGATCGGCCGGGATCAGGGCTTGTTCGAACCGCGCCTGTACGACTTGCTGGTGCTGACGATCACGTTGTCCATGGCGGTAACGCCGCTGTTGCTGCTGATCTGCGCGCGCCTGGTCAGCCCGAAGGTGCAGCCGGTGGTGGTACCGGAAAAATTCCGCGACATAGACACCGACGAACCCCGCGTGGTGATCGCCGGCATGGGCCGGATGGGACAGATCATCGCCCGTATCCTGCGCGCACAGAACATCAAGTTCGTGGCCCTCGACACTTCGGTGGAAACCATCGAACTGTCCCGCAGTTTCGGCGGCGTGCCGGTGTTCTACGGCGATCCGATGCGCCCGGAAATCCTCAGCGCGGCCAAGGTCGGGCAGGCGCAATACTTTGTCATCGCCACTGATGATCCAGACACCAACATCAAGACCGCCGAGTTGGTGCACAAGCTGTACCCGCACATCAAAATCATCGCCCGCGCCCGTAACCGCCAGCATGTGCACCGCTTGATGGACCTGGGCGCCGAAGCGATTCGGGAAACCTACTATTCGAGCCTGGAAATGAGCCGGCGCACACTGGTCGGACTCGGACTGACCCAGGCCCAGGCCGATGCGCGGATCAAGCGCTTCAAGCATCACGACGAACAGGTGCTGGAAGCGCAACATGCGGTGTATGACGACGCGGCGAAGGTGTTGCAGACGGCGCAGGAGGCCCGGGGGGAACTGGCGAGGTTGTTTGAGGCCGATCAGTTGGAAGAGCAATCCGGCAAGGTTTGATCCTTTTGGGTCAGTCAGGCCCCCATCGCGAGCAAGCTCGCTCCCACAGGGGCCGGTGAACTACACATACTCCATGTGGGAGCGAGCCTGCTCGCGAAGAACGATAACGCGGAAATTCAGACAAACCAGATTTCTAACCACTGAGATGACTGCGGTCCAGCACCGGCTTCGAGATTATCGCTGACGCTGACTGACGGCATTGCCGGACCGGCCGGGCAGCATGCGCGTCAGGGTGTTGTCGCGGACCCAATAGTGATGGAACAAACCCATTGCCGCGTGTAAGCCGATCAGCCAGTAGCCGGTGCTGCCGAGCAGTTCGTGCCAATGCTTGAACTGCTTGGCCTGGTCTGGATCAACGGCGACCAGTGATGGCAGGTAGAAATCGAAATAGGGCATCGGCTTGTCCCCCGCCGAGAGCATCAGCCAGGCGAGTACCGGTGTGGCGATCATCAGCACATAGAGCGCCAGATGCATCAGGTGCGAAGCGCCGATCTGCCACTTTGGTAGCGCCGGGGTAATGGGCGGCCGAGGCGTCAAGCGGCCGAGCAAACGCACCCAGACCAACGCAAAAATGCTCAGCCCGAACACGCCATGCAACCCAAGAAACAATCCCCTCAAGGCGTTGCCCTTTGGCACCAGGCCTTTGATTTCGATGCTGGCATAAACGCCAACAAACAGCGCCAGCATCAGCCAGTGCAAGGTGATCGAGAGTTTTCCGTAACGCTGTGTCACTGATTCGCGGGTCATAAAGGGCCTCGTGAAGGTCATTGTCGGCTGTCGAGTCATTCGCGCAGCCTGGATCCGGTATGTCACCGCTCCGCTGGGCGGCCAACGTGCCAGCGCAAGCTTAAGGCAATCTGAAGACAGCTGCGAACGCGCCTCTTCGCCGCCTTCAGGTTCCGTTAAGAAACGCCTCCGATACTCCTCTCACATTCACCCTGGGGAGGCATCTTCCAATGCCCGATTTTGACTGGAACATTCCTCTGCCCCTGCACTTCGGCCATGCCGAAACCCCGCCGCTGAGTCTGGCCAGGGCGTTGCAGGACGAGCCTCAGCGTCCAGTCTTCGAAACCTTTATCCAGCAACGCTTCCGCAAGGCCCATGGGGCTGACATTCGTCATTTCATGCCGGAGTTGTTCGGCATGAGCAACGCGTCGGGAGAACTCTGTGCGGTGGCGGGCGTGCGAGTGGCACACAGCGGCGAACTGTTTCTGGAGCGTTACCTGGATGAACCGATCGACCCGCTGATCAGCGCTGCTGCCGAACGCCCCGTGGACCGGTCCGGCATCGTCGAAGTGGGCAACCTGGCGGCCTGCGACACCGGCAGTGCGCGAATGAGCATCATCGCTATCACGTACCTGTTGGCCATGGGCGGCCTGGAATGGGTGGCGTTCACCGGCAATATCGGCCTTGTAAACAGCTTTCTTCGCTTGGGCTTGAAACCCGTAACGCTCTGCGCTGCCGATCCCGAGCGACTTGGCGACGACCGCCACAGCTGGGGCAGTTACTACGAGAGCAAGCCTTGGGTGCACGTTGGCAACATCCGCGCCGGCTTTATCCACTTGCGCAACATCGGCATGTTCAATCGCCTGGGGCTGCCAACGTCCATCGAGGAATCCAGCCATGTCGCCTGAAATAGAGCGTTTTAAAAAGGTCCTGCGCAGCCACGCCGAACGCAAGCCCCACACCCTCGCGCTGTGGGGCGATCAGCTGACACTGGACTACGCCAAGCTCTACGCCGAAGTCATGTATCGCCAACAGCGTCTGCGCGAGGAGAACGTCAAGGTGGTTGCCCTCGCGCTGAACAATGGCGCCGAAGCGATGCTTTGGGACCTCGCCATATTGTTCGAAGGTTTGACCTGCCTGACACTGCCCCCCTTCTTCAGCCAGGCCCAACGCAGGCATTGCCTGGAACAAAGTCACGCAGAACGGGTGATCGCCGAGCCGGAACTGGACGTTGAGCTGCAAGCAGCCGGGTATGAGAAAACCGGTGAGTTCTGGTTCAAAACGTTCAACAGCCCGAACCGGATGCCCGAAGGCACCGCCAAACTGACTTTCACCTCCGGCACTACCGGCACACCGAAAGGTGTGTGCCTGAGCGCCGAGAGCATTTTGAGCGTCGCCCGTGAGCTGGATCAGGCCAGCAAACCCACCCGCCCGCAGCATCACCTCGCGTTACTGCCCCTGGCGATCCTGCTGGAAAATCTGGGCTGCTATGCCGCGCTCTATGCTGGCGCGACTTTGAGCCTGCCCAGCCAGAAAACCCTTGGCATTCAGGGTGCCAGCGGTGTTGATGTGCCGCGACTGCTCGGTTGCCTGACCGCCCGAGCTCCTGAAAGCCTGATCCTGGTGCCGCAGTTGCTGTTGATGCTGGTCAGCGCCGCCGAACAAAAGGCCTTTTCGCCCGACTCATTACGTTTTGCCGCCGTAGGTGGCGCCCGGGTTTGCGAAGAATTGCTGCATCGCGCTCAGCGCCTCGGTGTTCCGGTTTACGAAGGCTACGGACTGTCGGAATGCGCCTCGGTGGTGTGCCTCAATCGGCCGCAGGCACGCCGTCCCGGCAGTGTCGGCAAACCATTGCCCCATGTGGAGATTCGCCTGGCCGACGACGGCGAAGTATTGATCAAGGGTTCAACTTTGCTGGGGTATCTGGGAGACGTGCCATTCACCGATGAATGGTGGCCCAGTGGCGATCTTGGCGAATTCGACCCCGACGGTTTCCTCTACCTCAGAGGGCGCAAAAAACATCAGTTCGTCACCAGTTTCGGTCGCAATGTGAACCCGGAGTGGGTCGAGGCCGAGTTGACCCAGCGCCGTCATATCGCTCAGGCCTTCGTCTACGGCGAAGCCATGCCGCGCAACCATGCGCTGCTCTGGCCCCATCGCCCGGACTGCAGCGACGCAGAACTGGCCGCCGCCGTGACCGAGGTCAACGAGACCTTGCCCGATTACGCCCAGGTTCATCACTGGACTCGTCTGGATCAACCTTTCACACCTGCCAATGGCCTGCTGACCGCCAATGGCCGACCGCGCCGCGACGCCATTGTCGAGCATTACCGGGCGCAACTGACTGAATTTGCACTTTCCGAGGAATCCGCGTCATGAGTTTTTTCGACACACTGCAAGAAGCAACCCAGCAAGAACGCCATGCGTTGTTCAATCTTCCAATCATTTGCGACGCCCTGGAGGGCAAGGTCAGCCTGGAAAGCTACCGCGCCTTTCTGACTCAGGCCTACTACCACGTACGTCACACCGTG
This sequence comes from Pseudomonas sp. IT-P253, assembly GCF_949768125.1. Classification (NCBI taxonomy): domain Bacteria; kingdom Pseudomonadati; phylum Pseudomonadota; class Gammaproteobacteria; order Pseudomonadales; family Pseudomonadaceae; genus Pseudomonas; species Pseudomonas sp. IT-P253. The sequence goes on from NZ_CATKPT010000013.1 coordinate 8,499, forward strand.
CCGTTGTTGATGGCCTGTGGCGCGCGTTTGCCGTTGCGCCTGGAGTGGCTGCGTGAAGCGGTGTGCGAATACATCGAGGAAGAATACGGTCACGAAAAATGGGTGCTCAACGACATCGAAGCCTGCGGCGGCAACAGGGATGCCGTGCGTGATGGTCGTCCGTCCTTGCCGATCGAGTTGATGGTCAGCTTTCTCTACGACCTGATTGCCCGTGACAACCCGGTAGGTCTGTTCGGCATGGTCAACGTGCTGGAAGGCACCAGTATCGCCCTCGCCACCCACGCCGCCGGCAGCATTCGCGCACGTCTGGACTTGCCGGAAACGGCCTTCAGCTACCTCAGTTCCCATGGTTCCCTGGACATCGGGCACATGCAGACCTACCGCCGACTGATGAACGCCCTCGACGATCCGGCCGACCAGGCCGCGGTCATTCACGCCTCCAAAGTGGTCTACACGCTTTACACCGACATGTTCCGCGGGCTGCCGCGTGACGGGGAGAACCTGCATGCGCCTCTCTGAAGCTCGCGTTGTACTGACCGGTGCCAGTGGCGGCATCGGTCTTGCCATCGCCACGGCCCTGTGTGCCAGTGGTGCCCGCGTGCTGGCGGTAGCCCGGCATCGGGAATCCCTGGAACCGCTGCTCGAGCGCTATCCGCAACACCTGTGCTGGGTCGGTGCCGACCTGATGTTCGTTGCCGATCGACGCAAAGTGCTGGCCGCCGCTGAAGCCATCGGCGGTATCAACCTGCTGATCAATGCCGCCGGAGTGAATCACTTCGCCATGCTTGAGCAACTCGAAGACAGTGACATCAATGCCATGTTGGCGGTGAACATCAGCGCGCCGATCTGCCTGACCAAAACCTTACTGCCGCTGCTCAAGCAAGCCGAGAGCGCGATGGTGGTCAACGTCGGTTCGACCTACGGTTCTATCGGCTACCCCGGCTACGCCAGCTATTGCGCCACCAAGTTTGCCTTGCGCGGGTTTTCCGAAGCGTTGCGCCGGGAGTTGGCGGACACCCGTGTCGGCGTGTTGTACGTCGCGCCGCGTGCCACCCGCACGAGCATGAACAGCCCGGCGGCGCAGGCCTTGAATGACGCACTCAAATCCAATGTCGATGATCCGCATACCGTCGCCTCCGCGGTGATTCACGCGATCGCCGGTGACCATCGCGACTTGTACCTGGGCTGGCCAGAACGCTTTTTCGTGCGTTTAAACAGCCTGCTGCCCAACCTGGTGGACCGAGGCTTGCGTAAACAATTGCCACTGATCCGGCGCCTTAGTCAGAAGCCCGACAACGAGAACCTCAAACCATGAAAAAATTCGCCGTATGCCTGTTGCTGGGCGCCCTGAGCCAGAGCGTCTGGGCCTTGGACAACGCTGACCAGCAACGCCTCTCCGGCATCCAGCAAAGCTGGGCGCACATTCAATACGAACTGCCGGCGGAGCAACGTACCGCGGCGTTTGAAAAGCTCGCTGCCCAAGCGGCAGCCTTCACTCAGGAACGCCAATCGGTGGCCGAGGCCTGGATCTGGTCCGGCATCGTCTCCAGCAGTTGGGCGGGTTCTCAGGGTGGGCTCGGTGCACTGAGCAAGGTCAAGGATGCAAAGGTCGACCTGGAAAAGGCCCTGGCCCTGGACCCAAAAGCCCTGCAAGGCTCGGCCTATACCAGCCTTGGCGCACTGTACGATCGCGTACCCGGCTGGCCCATCGGCTTCGGCGACTCGGACAAGGCCGGGCAGTTACTCAAACAGGCCTTGCAACTTAACCCGAACGGCATCGATAGTCTGTACTTCTGGGGCGACCATCTCTACCGTCAGAAACGCTATGCCGACGCTAAATCGACGCTGCAACAAGCCTTGCAAGCGCCGCCACGGCCAGGTCGGGAAACCGCCGATGCCGGACGCCGCAAGGAAATCGAAGCGTTGCTGGTCGACGTGAACAAGAAACTCAACTGACAGGAGTCCATGTGCGTTTATTACTGATCGAGGATGACGTGGCCCTCGGCGAGGGCATTCATCAGGCCCTGAGCCGCGAGGGTTACACTGTCGACTGGTTGCAGGACGGCAGCAGCGCATTACATGCGCTGCTCAGCGAAACCTTTGATCTGGCCCTGCTCGACCTCGGCCTGCCAGGGATAGACGGCCTCGAAGTGTTGCGCCGCTTGCGTGACACCGGTTCCAACCTGCCGGTGCTGATCCTCACCTCCCGCGATGCCACCGAAGACCGCATCGCCGGGCTGGACGCCGGTGGCGATGACTACTTGATCAAACCCTTTGATCTGGCCGAACTCAAGGCCCGTCTGCGGGCCTTGTTACGGCGTAGCGCGGGGCGCGCCCAGGCGCTGATCGAACACGCCGGCATCAGCCTGAACCCCGGCACACAGCAGGTCAGTTACCAGGGCGAGCCGGTGGCACTGACGCCCAAGGAATATCAGCTGCTCCACGAATTGCTCTCGCCACCGGGCAGGGTCATGACCCGTGATCATTTGATGCAGTTGCTGTACGGCTGGAACGAAGAAGCTGAAAGCAACACCCTGGAGGTACACATCCATCACTTGCGCAAGAAATTCTCCACTGACCTGATCCGCACTATCCGCGGTGTCGGTTACCTGGTGGAGGAGCGTCGTTGACTTCCATCCGGCGCCGTACCCTGACGCTGATCATCGGCCTGATGCTCACCGGCCTGGCGGTGATCAGCGCGTTCAACCTGCACGACAGCAACCACGAAATCGCCGAAGTCTACGATGCCCAACTCGCCCAGAATGCGCGGTTGCTGCAGGGTGTCATGCGCATGCCCTTGACCGGCAGGGAACATTCCGAGCTGTATCAGGCGTTCAACAAGGCTTTGGGCGAAGCAGAGCCAAGGGTCGACGGCCACCCCTATGAATCCAAGATTGCCTTTCAAGTCTGGAATGCCAAGGGTGAAGTGCTGGTGCACACCGCCAGCGCGCCCTCCTTCACCGTACCTGCGGCGCAACCCGGTTTCAGCGATGTCGTGGACCTGAACACTCGTCACTGGCGCGCGTTCATGCTCGAAGACAAACAGAACAACCTGCGCATCTGGGTCGGCGAACGGGACGACGTGCGCTCGGACCTGGTGGACCGGATCGTTCTCCATACCCTGTGGCCCAATATTCTGGGCAGCCTGGTGTTGGCGGCGATGGTCTGGATGGCCATCGGTTGGGGCCTCAAGCCTCTGGCCGATATGGCGGCAACCTTGCGGGTGCGGCACAGCGGCTCGCTGGAACCGCTGCAAATGAATCCGTTGCCCAGTGAACTGGAACCGATGCAAGCGGCGCTCAACCGCATGCTCGCGCAGATACAGGAAGTGCTCGGTCGCGAACGTCGCTTCATCGCCGACGCGGCCCATGAAATGCGCACGCCCCTGGCGGTGTTGCGGGTGCATGCGCAAAACCTCCTGGAGGCCGGCACCGAACAGGAGCGGCGAGAGTCCCTGGAGTTTCTGATCGCGGGCGTAGACCGTACCAGCCGCCTGGTGAATCAATTGTTGACCATGGCCCGCCTCGAGCCCAAAGCCGTGGCGCCGGTGTTGCACCGCATCGATTTGACCGAAACCGTGCGCGACAGCCTGGTCCAGCTAACACCCTGGTTGCTGAGTAAAAATCTTGAGCTGGCGTTCGAGGTCAACGACCGGCCCTTTGAAGTGATCGCCGACGCCGCCGCGATCGACATTGCCCTGAACAATCTGATCAGTAACGCCGCCAATTTTTCCCCCAAAGGGGGCGTTATCACTGTGCAGCTAAGTCAGGGGGATGGCTTCTATTCGCTGAGTGTCGAGGATCAGGGACCCGGCATCGACGAAGCCGATCGCGGGCGATTGTTCGAACGTTTTTACAGTCGGGGGAATGCTCAGGGAGCGGGTTTGGGGCTGACCATCGTCAACACTATCGCGACTCGGCTGGGGGGACGGATTACGCTGGCCAATCGGCCTGAAGGCGGGCTGCGGGCTACGCTGTCGATTCCGGATGGTCATTCGTGCAGCCCGTTGCAGCGCACCACCAGCGAACTGCCGTCGGAGGGGTGAGTGATCGCGGTGCTACTTTGACTCGGGGATCCGAGACGCTTTGATTGGGTGTATATCCGTTTTTTGGATAGCGGCCGCTATTGGTTTCGCTTTTACAGCGAGTCACTTTCGAAAAGCCGGAATGCCGGCCCAGACGAAAGTAACCAAATCGCTTTTGTCCCTTTCGTTCGGTGCCTCGCTGTGGCGGTGCATCGAGATCAAAAGCTGGAGGCGAGCTAACGCTCGGCCTGATGAGTGGTGAGAATCAAAAGCGCTACGCCGATCCAATATCCACCGTAGGAGCGAGCTTGCTCGCGATGGACCTGAACGATAACGCGTGCTGTCTGGAAAAATGCGCTGCCTTCGAATTCATCGTCGGAACGCCGCCCGGAGCAAGCTTGCTCCTGCATTGCTCGCGAAGCTCTTGATCCTGCCGTTGCTTTGGCTTTGGCTTTTGATCTACCTGACCGTCAGCCGCCGCTACCAAAGAAATGGATATGTACACCCAATCAAAACCCCATTCAGGGCTTCAAAGGAATCTCCATATCGCGCTCTGACAATTCTTTACCATCGTCCGGATGTTTCCAGTCCGGTGTCGAACGCTTCTGCTCCTCAATCTCTTCTTCCGAAGGTTCATCCACGTCTTCTTCCGCCTCCGGATGCTTTTGCTCAGTAGCCATGTCTACCTCTCTTCCCGAAGGGATCACTCATCCATATTAAGCGTAGAACACTTTCAAAGCCCCCGGTTCAAAGCCACCAACGCAGCAAAAAGAAAAACCCCATGCTCAACAACATGCTGAGCAAGGTGTTGCGGGTGTAAAGCACCAGCCCCACCGCCACCAGCGAACTGATGAGGTACGGGTTATCCCAGTGCAGATTCAGTTGTTTGTCAGGCATGAACACTATCGGCCCGCAAATTGCCGTCAGCATGCCCGGTACGGCAAAGCCCAGAAACTGCCGGGCATTGCTGCTCAGGCGTACCGGCAACCGCGGCTCGAGAAACACGTAACGGTTGAGGAAAACCAATACCCCCATTCCGACAATCACCGCCCAGACCATCATGTGCGCGCCCCATGGAATTTATTGCAGACAAAGCCAGCCGTCATGCCCGCCAACCCCGACAGCACCAACGCCGAGCCCCATTGCCAGTAGCTGAACAGCACCGAACAGAACAGCGACACCGCCACGCACACCACGGTCGGTACGCTGCGCACCACCGGGGTGATCAGGGCGATGAAAGTCGCGGCGATGGAGAAATCCAGCCCCAGGTGTTCCAGCCCCGGAATGCTGCTACCCAGCACGATGCCGGCCAGGGTGAAGAGGTTCCAGGCGATGTAGAACGTCAGGCCGACACCCAACGCGTACCAGCGATTGAACTGTTGTTTGTCATGCTGGCTGGTCAGGGCAAACAGCTCATCAGTGAGCAGAAAGCCCAGCCCCATCCGCCAACGCCCCGGCAACGGTGAAATCACCGAACGCAGGCTCATCCCGTAAAGCAAATGCTGGGAGGTCAGCAACAACGTCGTCAGCAGAATCGAAAAGATCCCGGCCCCGCCCTTGAGCATTCCGATCGCCACCAATTGGGCGGCCCCGGCAAATACGATGCTCGACAGGCCTTGGCCTTGCAGGGGCGTGAGATTGGCTTCGATCGCCATGGAGCCGGCCAGCAAACCCCAGGGCGCGGTCGCCAGGGACAACGGCATGATCGCCACGGCGCCGCGAAGAAAGGCACTGCGTGGCATGAATGAGTTGGACATAACGCTCTACAACCAGGGAAAGACCTCAGACTGTGCCAGCAGTCACGGCCGATGGCTTGAACAATCTTGCGCACTTGTGCGGCGAACGTGCGCCGCGAACTTTGTCCATTCATCGGCTGCACGCTTGATTCGACACGATAGTAGCAACATGATGGCGCTGCATTTTTCATTGAGGTCTGGCCCGCCATGAGTTCAGTCGATACCGACGTCTACAAAACCCTGCTTGAATCGACCAAAGCGATTCCCTGGCGGATCGACTGGAAAACCATGACCTTCAGCTACATCGGTCCGCAGATAGAGGCGTTGCTGGGTTGGAAACAGGACAGCTGGGTCTCGGTCAACGACTGGGTTGAGCGCATGCACCCGGATGATCGGGATTACGTGGTGGAATTCTGTGTGTCGCAATCCCGGGCCGGAGTGGACCATGAAGCGGACTATCGCGCACTGACCCACAACGGCGACTACGTGTGGATTCGCGACGTGGTGCACGTGGTGCGCAAGGACGGGGAAGTGGAAGCGCTGGTGGGCTTCATGTTCGACATCAGCGAGCGCAAGAAAACCGAAGAGCACCTCAATCGCCTGCAGAAGCAACTCGAGGAATATTCCTTCCAGGATGGCCTGACGGGTATCGCCAACCGGCGCATGTTCGACACCGTGCTGGAGCGCGAATGGAGCAATGCCCAGTGCAGTGGATCAGCCATGTCGCTGATCATTCTGGATATCGATTACTTCAAACAGTTCAACGACCATTACGGGCACCTCAAGGGTGACGAATGTTTGCGTCGTGTCGCCCAGACCCTGTCGCTCGCGGCCAATCGACCGAAGGACTTCATCGCCCGGATCGGCGGTGAAGAGTTTGTCTGGCTCCTGCCCCAAACCGATGCCGAATCCGCCAGGCAAGTAGCGCGTAAATGCCTGAACCTGATCCGCCAACAACAAATCCCCCACGAATTCTCGGCAGTGTCGTCGCTGCTGAGCTTCAGTCTCGGCGTCGGCACCATCAAGGCTTCGCCAGAGACAACGGCGCTGGAGTTCGTCGGACAGGTCGACAAATTGCTCTACAAGGCCAAGCACAACGGCCGGATGCGCGCCGAATTTGCCGAGTTTCCTTAAGCGCCTTTAATGGGTAGAGCCAGCACAACCCACCCGAGTACCATGAAACGATTCGCCTGATACACCAGGGAGTCGAGATGCTTTACCGAATCGCTGCCGATGGGTTGGTGCTGTTTCATCTGCTGTTCATTCTGTTCGTGCTGTTCGGCGGGCTGCTGGCACTCAAATGGCGCCACTTGATCGGGTGGCACCTGCCCGCTGCCGCGTGGGGCGTGATCGTAGAAGTCTTCCAGCTGACCTGCCCGCTCACCCACTGGGAAAACCTGATGCGCCATGCGGCCGGGCAAACCGGCTACGGCGACGGTTTCATCGAACATTACGTGTGGCCAATCATTTATCCGGCCGGGCTGACACCCACAATTCAGCTAGGGTTGGGCAGCGTGGGGCTGGCGATCAACGTGGCAGTCTATGTTCGGTTGATCAGATTGTGGAAGTTACGCCGGGCCGGCTAAAGAATCGCAGTCTTTGGAGGCGACCCGGGATCTTACCTGTCCAGCCAGCGGGTTGAGGGCAACCACCGGATTGTCTGGGTTCAGTTGGCAATAACGCTCATGTTCCGCCCGCTGGCCTTGGCCACGTACAGCGCCTTGTCGGCTGCATCGAGCAGGTCGTTGGGCCGGGCTTGTGACGCCGGATTGTAAGCAGCGACACCCAGGCTGACCGTCACCAAGCCCTCGGCTCCCTCACTGTGCTGGATGCCGGCTTGCTGAACCGAGCGACGAATTTTTTCCGCGACCAGGAACGCCCCCACATAATCAGTACCGGGCAGCACCACCGCAAACTCTTCACCGCCATAACGGGCGGCCAAGTCACCCGGCCGCTTGATGTTGTCGGTAATGATCGCGCTGATGTTGCGCAGGCACTCATCGCCGGCCAAATGGCCATAGCGATCGTTGAACAGTTTGAAATGGTCGACGTCAATCATCAGAAGAGCGAGGCTGGTCAGGCTACGCTTGGCACGGCCTACTTCCGCCTGGATGAACAAGTCAAACTGGCGCCGATTGGAAAGCCCCGTGAGCGCGTCTTCCAGGGCCAGCAACTCGAGGCTGCGATTGACCTCGATGAGTTTTTCCTGAGCCTCCAGCAATACGCTCTGAACATGATTCTGCTGCTTCATGAGGCGAATGAGGCGATAACCGAAAATGCCTAAAAACCCCAGCAACAATGCCACGATGCCCGCGCTCAGCATTGATTCCTTGCGCCAGCCGGCCAGGACTTCGTCCTTGTTGAGCGCGGCGAGGACAGTCAACGGATACCCCTCGACCCGTCGAAATCCCACCACTCGCTCCACGCCATCGATCACCGATCTGATCGTCGCAGTGCCGGCGTTGCCCTTGGGCAACAACTGCGTGAAGAGTGGACCATTCGCCACGCTGGTTCCCACTTCAGCCTCTTTGAACGGCCGCCGTACCACTATGGTCGCGTCATCGGCAAACAGGTTGATCACGCCGTTACTGCCCATGTCGATGCTGTCGTAGAGCTCGAGGAAATGGCTGAGATAGATCGTTGCCAATGCCACGCCGGCAAAGCGGCCGTCGGGATGATTGAAACGGCGCGACACGGTCATGATCCATTCACCGCTCGAACGGCTCTTTATCGACGGACCGATGTGGGGCCCACGGTCAGGATGATCGCGATGGAAGATAAAGTATTCGCGGTCGGAATTATTCGCACCGGGTAGTTCAGCGCCATTGGAGTTGACGACCCAGCGCCCTTCTTCGTCATACACGAACAAACCATGAAGCTGTGCCAGTTCACTGCGCTGGGCGCTGAGCAGACGTTGCAGGCGGGGCAGTTGCGCCGGTCCCATGCCATCGTTTTCGAGGCGGTCCACCAAGGAAAACAGGAGCGTGTCGGCTTGTTTGATCGATGCTTGAGCTTGCGAAGCCAGGGTCTGCGCCAGGTTGGACATCGCCACTTCTTTGTCATGCAGATGGTACTGGCGCGAATTCCAGGCTTCCCAAATCACGATTGCCGTCATGGACAGGCACACCGCTACGAGCAGAAACACCACCGAGCGAACCTTGAGCGTTGCCCCAGCCTGCTCGGCTATCAAGGGCAAGGCAGATCGGGATTTTTCAATACGATCTTTAATGGATGGATGGCCCATGAGGCTCCCTGGATCCTGATCACATGGCGATTCTTCGTTCACCCTTTTTATGACCAGGACCGCATGAGCCGCCTGGTGTCAGGCAACTATGCCTCATCAAGCACCCGGCGGGGGAGGATTTACCCGAGAGGCGGCGTTATTTCGCCCCGTAGATATCGAAATCAAAGTATTTTTTGTTGATCCGCTCGTAAGTGCCGTTGGCGAGAATCGTTGCCAGGGCTTTGTTCAAGTCTTCGCGCAGTTCGACGTCGCTCTTGCGCACACCGATGCCATCCCCAACGCCGAAAAAAGCCGGGTCATCCAGGGTCGCGCCGGAAAACTCATAGTCCTTGCCCTGCGCCGTGTTCAAAAAGCCGTAACTGGCCTGGATGGAGCCCTGCAACGCGGCATCCAGTCGTCCCACCACCAGGTCGGCATAGACCTGATCCTGATTCTGATAGGACAGAACTTCCACGCCCTTCGAACCCCAGACGGCTTTCGCAAACGCCTCTTGGGTCGACCCCTGCTCTACACCAATGCGTTTGCCCTTGAGCGATTCAAGCGTCGGCAGCAGGCCAGAGCCACGTTTGACCACCAGTCGAGCCGGCGCATTGGACACCTTGTCGGTAAATGCAATCTGCTCCAGACGCTTGGGTGTGACAGTCATCGAGGAGGCCACCGCATCGAACTTGCGCGCCAGCAGCGCCGGGATCATCCCGTCCCAGCTACTTTCTACCCAGACGCAATGAGCGTGCAGCTCAGCGCACAGTGCCTCGGCGATGTCGACCCCGAAACCGGTCAGCGTGCCGTCCTGGTTCTTGTATTCCAGCGGTGGGTACGTGGGGTCGATCCCCAGCTTCAAGACTTTTCCAGACCAGTCGGCCGCGCCGGCCAGGCTAGATGCCGTCAACAACACCAGTGAAACAGCCGCCATCATCTTGTTCATTATTTTTTCCTTTCAGGCCAGGCATGACGCACGAAAATACGGCGTCTCAATTTAGAAAACGCTCAACCAACTTGACCCAGTAGCTCGCCCCGACCGGCAGGCAAGCATCATTGAAGTCATAGCCGGGGTTGTGCAACAGGCAACCGCTGTCCCCGTCGCCGTTGCCGATCACCAGATAGCTGCCGGGGCATTTCTCCAGGATGAAGGCAAAGTCCTCACTCGCCGTGAAGGGCCGCAGGTCGTCGATCAATCGCTCTTCGCCCAACCACTCGCGCGCGACTTCTCGGGCCAACGCGGTGGGCTCGGGGTGGTTGATCAACACCGGATGACAATGCTGATAGTCGATGTCGGCCCTGGCGCCAAAGCTGGCCGCCTGACCGTTTACCAGGTCGGTAATTCTGACTTCGAGCAAGTGGCGAATCTCGGGGGTCAGCGCGCGCACGCTCAAGCTCATCGCGGCACTGGACGGAATGACGTTCGAAGCGCTTCCGGCGTGGATTGAACCCACCGTGATGATCGCCATGTCCTGCGGATTGACGTTGCGCGAGACGATGCTTTGCAGCGCGATCACGATCGAAGCGCACACCACCACCGGGTCGATGGCCTTGTGCGGGACCGCGCCATGACCGCCATTGCCGATGATCTTGATGTTCACCGTATCGGCCGACGCCATAAACGGGCCGCTGTAGAACCCCAGATGCCCGACCGGATAACCCGGCACGTTGTGCATGGCGAAAATCGCGTCACACGGGAAGCGTTCCAGCAGCCCTTCCTCCAGCATTTTCCGGGCACCGCCCAACCCTTCTTCGGCCGGTTGGAAAATCAGCTGCACGGTGCCGTTGAACGACCGGGTCTGCGCCAGGTATTTGGCTGCCGCCAGCAGGGTTGCCGTATGACCATCGTGGCCGCAGGCATGCATGACACCGTCGATCCGGCTGGCGTAGGGCAACCCCGTGGTCTCCTGAATCGGCAGCGCGTCCATGTCGGCACGCAAACCGATGGACCGCCCTTCGCCATTTTTCAAGGTGGCGACGACACCGGTCTTGCCCACGCCGGTGCTTACGTCATAGCCCCATTGCGTCAAACACGCGGCAACCCGCTCACTGGTGGCGAACTCTTCAAAGCCCAACTCGGGGTGCGCGTGGATGCTGTGACGCAACGCGATCATTTCATCCTGCATCGCTGCAATACCAGGCAAGACATGGCAGGCATCCATGGGTGTACTCCTTCGATAGGGTTTGAGCGCCAGCTTAAAGCGCTGTTGCAGTCGATCTTAGGGAACGGGCGCTGGGCTGGGGAGACGCAGTTTGGTTATGATGACAACCATCAGTTGTCTCCAGGGTAAGCAGATGAAGCTGCATCAATTACAAGCACTGATTGCCGGTGCCGAAACCGGCAGCATCCGGGCGGCGGCGCGCTCGCTGGGTATGTCCCAGGCGGCGGTGACCAAAGCGTTGCGCGAGCTGGAAACCGCTCAGCAACTGCCGCTGTTCAGCCGAACGCCCAGTGGCCTGAACTTCACCGAGTACGGAAAAGTATTGCTGACCCACGCCCGGCTCGTGATCAAGCAACTCGAGCATGCGCAAACTGAGCTCGACCACATGCGCGGCAAGGCTCAAGGACGGCTCTGTGTCGGGATCGCACCCTGGATTGCCCTGACCTTCCTGCCCGAAGTGGTCCTGGTCTTTCGCGAACGCATGCCGGAAATCCGCCTGGAGCTGTTCGAAAGCCTGATGGCCGTCGCCCAGCCATTGTTGCGCGATGGCAGCATGGATTTTGCGATCGGCCAGCTTCCCCCTGGGCAATCAAGCCAGGAGTTTGCCTGCGAAACCTTGCTCGATTACCAGACGTCAGTGCTGGTCCGCCAGGGCCATGCACAGCAAAACGCTCGGTCGATCCATGAACTGCTGGAGCAGAACTGGACCTTGAACTACGCCCGTGACGGGCACGATGGGTTGATGCAGGAGCTGTTCTGGAAACACGGCGCGCAGATCGATGAGAAACGAATCGTACGGGCCCACTCGCTGGCCATACTGCAGATGATGGTCGAGCAGGCGGACATGTGCACCTGGGGGCCATCCATCGTCAGCATTGCCCCATCGTTCCTCGGCCGGTTGGTGTCCCTGGGGCTGGCCGAACAGTTCGAACCCCGACAGCTGAGTATCGTCACACGCCGCAATGGCTCACTGAGCAATCCGGCGCTGTGCTTCACCGATTGCCTGTTGCAAGTCATTCGGCGCCATGCCCGTTCGGCGAAAAAAGAAGACCGGGAACTCTTTGAAACCCTTCGCCTGCGGGTTTGAGACCGCGCAGTCTCGGTGCTACCGCGGATAAACGCGGCGTCAATCGAAAAATGCCAGTCAGTTAAGCCATAACGCAGTCCGTAGCAGCTGGCGAAGCCTGCGTTCGGCTGCGTAGCAGTCGTAAACCCTAAGTACCCGGTGGGTCTGACGCACCGCATTGTCTGACTTTACGACTGCTTCGCAGCCGAACGCAGGCTTCGCCAGCTGCTACAAGGTTTGCGTTGCGGCTGTCACACCAGAGGTCTTACCGAGGTGTCTGCTTCACCGCCTCAAGCCAGGCGGGATTCAATTGCGTCTGTTCGGTTTCGATGCCCAGCGCGTCCATCCGCGCCTTGTGCAGATCCATTTCACGGGTCAACTGACCGTGGTCGCTGGAGTTGCCGTCCAGTTCATGCATCTGGCTCAAGCCCAGGTGATAGAAGCGCAGCAGTTTCAAGGCGGTGGGATCACCCGCCTCTACCGCCGCCGTCACCTGGTGCATGACGTTGGTGACGCTCATCAGGCTGCGCTTGAGCCGCCAGCCATAAACCGCCGGCGCCATCCATTCCTGGGTCCAGAATTTACCGCGCATCAGCGCCACCATCAGCAATACGGCGACAAACACCCCGCCGACGTTGAACCGCAGGTTGTCGCCGCCGGGCTCACCGAACACGGCCACCGCCGTAGTGGACAACACCATCGCCAGCGTCAGGAAAATCAGGGCAATAATCACCGTGCTGCGCCGTGTCTGTTGTCGAAAGGTTTCGGCGTTCATCGGCTGGATTTCGAACATCGCGGCAGGTTTCCTTAACGTCGTGGACAAAAAGACTGGCCTGCATTATCGCCTCTGCGGAGGATTTAGCTATGCTGGGGCTCCTTTGCATCTTTTCATCGTCAAACGGGGAAATGGCGATCCAGCGCAGTTCGTGCCATCTTCTTTATGGATTCACACTATTCGGATGCCATTTGCCTGTCTGAATGACATCGTTTTAAGGATCATTGAATGACCCAAAGACATGTAATCAACGCCTCTGTCAGCCCTAAAGGTAGCCTGGAAACCCTCTCGCAACGTGAAGTTCAGCAACTGAGCGAAGCCGGAACCGGCAGCACCTATACCCTCTTCCGCCAGTGCGCCCTGGCCATTCTCAACACCGGCGCCCACGTTGATAACGCCAAGACCATCCTCGAAGCCTACAAGGATTTCGAAATCCGCATTCACCAGCAGGACCGTGGCGTGCGCCTCGAACTGCTGAACGCCCCCGCCGACGCCTTCGTCGACGGTGAAATGATCGCCAGCACCCGCGAGATGCTGTTCAGTGCCCTGCGCGACATCGTCTACACCGAAAACGAACTCGACAGCCAACGCATCGACCTGAGCAATTCCCAGGGCATCAGCGACTACGTGTTCCACCTGCTGCGCAACGCCCGCACCCTGCGCCCCGGCGTCGAGCCGAAGATCGTGGTGTGCTGGGGTGGCCACTCGATCAACACCGAAGAATACAAATACACCAAGAAAGTCGGCCATGAACTGGGCCTGCGCAGCCTGGACATCTGCACGGGCTGCGGCCCGGGCGTGATGAAAGGCCCGATGAAAGGCGCAACCATCGCCCACGCCAAACAGCGTATCCACGGTGGCCGTTACCTCGGTTTGACCGAGCCGGGCATTATCGCCGCCGAAGCGCCGAACCCGATCGTCAACGAACTGGTGATCCTGCCGGACATCGAAAAACGTCTGGAAGCCTTCGTGCGCGTCGGCCACGGCATCATCATTTTCCCGGGCGGTGCTGGCACGGCCGAAGAGTTCCTGTACCTGCTCGGCATCCTGATGCACCCGGGCAACGCCGGCCTGCCCTTCCCGGTCATCCTGACCGGGCCGAGGCACGCGGCACCGTATCTGGAACAACTGGATGCTTTTGTCGGCGCCACCCTCGGTGAAGCGGCGAAGCAGCACTATGTGGTCATCATCGACGACCCGGCTGAAGTCGCGCGGCAGATGACTGCCGGCCTCAAAGCAGTGAAGCAGTTCCGCCGCGAGCGTAACGACGCGTTCCACTTCAACTGGCTGCTAAAGATCGACGAAGGCTTCCAGCGCCCGTTCGACCCGACCCACGAGAACATGGCCAACCTGAAACTGAGCCGCGAATTGCCAGCCCACGAACTGGCCGCCAACCTGCGCCGGGCGTTCTCCGGCATCGTCGCCGGAAACGTCAAGGACAAGGGCATCCGCCTGATCGAACAACACGGGCCGTACCAGATCCGTGGCGATGTGGCGGTCATGAAACCACTCGAACAGCTGCTCAAGGCATTCGTTGCCCAGCACCGGATGAAGCTACCGGGTGGCGCGGCGTATGTACCGTGTTATCAGGTAGTTGCATAACCCCACAACCCCCTGTGGGAGCGAGCTTGCTCGCGAAAAACGTCAGAGCAACGCGTTTGAGCAGCAAACACGCGTTATCGTTGACGTTCATCGCGAGCAGGCTCGCGCCTACAAGTGATCAGCGTCAATCACTGCCTTGGCAAAGGCCTGCGGATCTTCCTGCGGCAAGTTATGGCCAATCCCGCCGCTGATCAGCCGGTACTCATATTTGCCGGTGAACCGCTTCGCATAATCCTCGGCCGCCGGATGCGGCGCGCCATTGGCGTCGCCTTCGAGCGTAATGGTCGGCACAGTAATGGGCGGAGCCTTGGCCAGCCGCTGCTCCAGCGCTTCATACTGGGGTTCGCCCTGAATCATGCCCAACCGCCAGCGATAGTTGAAAATCGTGATCGCCACATGATCGGGGTTATCCAGGGCCGCCGCGCTGCGGTCGAACGTGGCGTCGTCAAACGCCCATTTCGGTGACGCCAGCTCCCAGATCAACCTGGCGAAGTCGTGGCGATTTTTTTCGTAACCAGCCTGACCGCGTTCGGTCGCGAAGTAGAACTGGTACCACCACTGCAATTCGGCCTTGGGCGGCAACGGGTTCTTGCCCGCGGCCTGGTTTCCGATGAGGTAGCCACTCACCGAGACCAGCGCCTGCACCCGCTCCGGCCAGAGCGCCGCGACGATATCAGCCGAGCGCGCCCCCCAATCGTAGCCACCGAGCACGGCCCGCTTGATCTTGAGTGCGTCCATGAAGTCGATGACGTCACTGGCCAACGCGGTGGGCTGGCCGTTGCGAACGGTGTTGGCAGACCGCAAGTGTGTATCGCCGTAACCACGGGCATACGGGATGAGCACCCGATAACCCCGCGCCGCCAGCAAGGGAGCCACATCGACATAACTGTGTATGTCGTAGGGCCAGCCGTGCAGAAGAATCACCACAGGACCGTCGGCCGGGCCAACCTCCGCGTAAGCGACATTCAGCAAACCGGCCTCGACATGCTTCAGCGGGCCGAACGAGGCGTGCGCATCCGGCTTGACCGTGCCTGTATTAGCCGCCGCCGGCGCCACGCTCGCAGCGTCGCTGGTTTGCGCATGAGCGGCACCGAGGGCACCGAACTGCATCAGCGCAAAGGCGAAGACAGAGGGACCGATCAAACGGCGGCGTTTAGGGGCTTTGTTGCTTAACACAGTCATCTTCACGGTGAACGCTCCTGTCAGTCGGCTGCGGGCAGCGATAGGGGTAGTGGACGCATCTCGATGGAACCCATTCAATCGACCCGAGGTATCCGGCATGTGTCGTAAAACGCTGTTATTGAGGCGTAAGGTGTCCCACGGGGCTGCGGATACAATGCGATACAAAACCCATGGGCAGGTGCACCGTGGCGCTCGGGAATGCGCAACGTGCGAGTAACAAGAGGGATGAGCAATGGACCATGTGAACCACATCCTGATCGTCGATGACGATCGCGAGATCCGCGAACTGGTTGGCAACTACCTGAAGAAGAACGGCCTGCGCACCACCGTGGTTGCCGATGGTCGGCAGATGCGCAGCTTTCTGGAAACCAATCAGGTGGACCTGATCGTGCTGGACATCATGATGCCCGGCGATGACGGCCTGTTGCTGTGCCGCGAATTGCGCTCGGGCAAGCACAAAGCCACACCGATCCTGATGCTCACCGCACGCAATGACGAAACCGATCGAATCCTGGGCCTGGAAATGGGCGCCGACGATTACCTGACCAAGCCCTTCGCCGCCCGCGAGCTACTGGCGCGGATCAACGCCGTGCTGCGCCGTACGCGAATGCTGCCGCCGAACCTGCTGATCACTGAAACCGGCCGGCTGCTCGGTTTCGGCCGCTGGCGCCTGGACACCAGCGCACGCCACTTGCTGGACGAAGACGGGACGATGGTCGCTCTCAGCGGTGCCGAATACCGACTGTTGCGGGTGTTTCTCGATCATCCGCAACGGGTACTCAGCCGCGACCAGTTACTGAACCTGACCCAGGGGCGCGATGCCGATCTGTTTGACCGTTCCATTGATTTGCTGGTGAGCCGTTTGCGTCAGCGATTGAAGGATGATCCTAAGGAATCGACTTACATCAAAACCGTGCGTAGCGAAGGGTATGTGTTTTCTTATCCTGTGGAATTGCTTGGTGCTGAGTCGTGACAATTTCTTGGAGCATTTTTTGGGGGGATTGTGTGTATATCCGTTTTTTTGGGTGCGGCGGCTGGCGGTTTCTCTCTTACAGCGAGTCACTTTTGACAAACGCCCGGAATGCCGGCCCAGTCAAAAGTAACCAAAAAGTCTTGCCCCTCCATTCGGCGCCTCGCTAAGGCTCGGCATGCCCTCACTCCGGCATCCTTGCCGCGGTGCCCCCTGCGCAACGCCTGCGTTCGGCCTCTGGGAAAGGGGCGGCAGATCTGAAGCCGAAGCAAAGCAACGGCAAGATCAAGAGCTTCGCGAGCAATGTAGGAGCGAGCTTGCTCCGGGCGGCGTTCCGACGATGAATTCGAAGGCGACGCATTTTTCCAGACAGCACGCGTTATCGTTCATCCATCGCGAGCAAGCTCGCTCCTACGGTGGATATTGGATCGACATAGCGCGTTTGATCTTGACGCACCGGCTCACCGCAAAAACGAAGGTGATGCCAGGCGAACGGCCAGCGCCTTAGCCTGACTCGCCACATCGGTAACAGCCGTACTCTCCCACCACATCCCCCGCAACGGCGGCCCCATGGCAAACAGTCGACTGGCGACCCGCCCCTCGGCATCCAAAACCGCACCATCAACAGCCGCCGCAATCCCCAACGCCAACGGCCCTGGCCGAATCAACCCACGCGCCAGCAATTGCTGTGGCAACGGTCGCGCAACCCGGCGCCAGTCATATTCGATGCCGCTGGAATTGATCAACGCCGCACCACTGACCACGCAAGTTTCAGTCTCACCACGACGGCGAATACGGATACTGACCTCACCGCCCAATGACGACTCCAGTCCTTTGAACGACGCCGCCTGAATCCGCAAACGCCCTTCCCCGTGCAACCGCGCCACCAGTTCGGCACTCAGCGGTGGCGAGCGGTGGTGATGACTTTCCCACCACGGTCGAACATGTCGCACGAACTGCCGACGCTGCACGTCCGTCGCCTGATTCCACAACCGCCCGATATGCGCCCGCACAGTATCCAGTGGCGCTTGCCAGTCGATGCCTTGCGCGATGGCGTCCCGGCACTGCCGTCGCAGCTCACGCACCAATTGTCTCGGTGTGCGAAGGCTCTGATCCTCGGCAAGAAAGTCCACCCAGGCCGGTGGCTGTCGACGGACGTGAGGCAACAAGCCATGCCGGGAAAACACTTCAATCGGCCCCAGATGCCCGGCCTGTTCCAGCGACACCACGGCATCGACCATGGTCAGGCCCGAACCGATGATCAGCACCGTCGACTGCGGATCGAGCTGCCGCATGGCGGCGACATCCCACGGATCAAGTGCGGCGGCGTTCAAACCGCTGGACTCGGTCTGGGGTGTGCGCGCGGCCGGGAACATCCCGGTGGCCAGCACCGCAAACGTGCCCTGCAGCCGTTGTCCGTCGCTCAGGCTCAGCCGCACCGAATCATCCTGCGTTTGCAGATCAACCACCTCTGCCCGCACGTGCTCGACCGTTGAACCGTTCAGCGCCCCGACAGCTTGCGCCTCAGCCAGTCGCTGCTGCACATACAGGCCGAAAATCCCCCGAGGCGGGAACAATTCACTGACCGGCACATGCTGCTCATCCGACTCCGGCCAGCCGCCGGCGGCGATGTACTCGGTCAGCCATTGGGTCAGGTCGTCGGCGTTGTCCGGGTCGACGCTCATGCGCGCGGCATTGCCATTGAGCGTATGGCCCAACTCGACCGCGCTGTAGGCTTCGCCCCGTCCCAATTCGGCGCGTGGTTCAATCACCAGCACCGAACGTTTGCCCGGCAAACGCAACAACTGCGCCGCCAGCATCGCGCCGCTGAGGCCGCCACCGACGATCAGGATGTCTGCGTGACGGATGGCGGGAGTCGCCTCTGGGCTTGGGGTTTCAGTCATGCCGTTCTCACTGGTCAATGTCGAGGATGTAGGCCGTTGAGGCGTATCTGAATGCCACATTAATGTTTTGCCCGCCAATCCGGAAGCTCATCACACCTGCGGCAAACGGTTAGATCACCACGTTTCGCACAAAGCGCGTGGCCACCGCCCCATCGTTTCGATAAGCATGAGGCTGGTGGCTGGCAAACATGAAGAACTCGCCGGCGGCAATGTCATGCGCCGTGTCACCCAACATCAACGTCAGGCAGCCTTCAAACACGTAGATCTGTTCACTCCAGCCCTCGGCATCGGGTTGCGACGGATAAATTTCGCCCGGTTGCAGGCACCACTCCCATTGCTCCACCTCGCGGGTGGCGGTGGCTTTGGACAGTAAAACGGCTTTGCTGCCGGGAATGAGGCCGGCCCAGGCCACTTCGTTGATGCGGCTGGTGTCGCGGGCATCGGGCGCCTGGATCAAGTCGCTGAAGGCCACGTCCAGCGCTTCCGCCACGCGGTCGAGGGTGGTCAGGCTGACGTTCTTCTCGCCGGCTTCGATGGCCACCAGCATTCGTCGACTGACGCCGGACTTTTGCGCCAATGCGCTCTGGCTCATGTCGGCGGCATGGCGCAAACGTCGAACGTTCTGACTGACGTGCTGGAGGACCGAAGCCCGCTGCGCGGAATCTTTGTGCACTATATTGCTCACTTAGTGGAGTTGGGCAGTATACTGCGCAACATTCGGCGCATTGTGCGTCCCCCTCAGGTAGCGCGCAAGGTTATGACGTCGGTGAACTCTCCCCAGGCTTCCTCCCGTTTCTCACGGTTCAGCAAGGCCGAATGCGTGCTGGTGCTGATTACCATGGTCTGGGGCGGGACCTTTTTGCTGGTGCAGCACGCGATGACCGTCAGTGGACCGATGTTTTTCGTCGGCCTGCGCTTTGCCGCTGCCGCGAGTATCGTCGCCCTGCTTTCCTGGCGCAGCCTGCGCGAACTGACCCTGTTCGAACTCAAGGCCGGGGCTTTTATTGGCGTGGCGATCATGCTCGGTTATGGCTTGCAGACCGTCGGGTTGCAGAGCATTCCCAGCAGCCAGTCGGCGTTTATTACTGCGTTGTACGTACCCTTTGTGCCATTGCTGCAATGGCTGGTGCTGGGGCGGCGACCGGGGTTGATGCCAAGCATCGGGATCATGCTGGCGTTTGCCGGGTTGATGCTGTTGTCCGGCCCTTCCGGCGCTTCGTTTAATTTCAGCCCCGGTGAAATCGCCACGTTGATCAGCACGATTGCGATTGCGGCGGAGATCATTCTGATCAGCACCTATGCCGGCCAGGTCGATGTGCGGCGGGTGACGGTGGTGCAACTGGCGGTGACGTCTGCGTTGGCGTTTCTGATGGTGGTGCCGACCCAGGAAAGGATTCCGGACTTTTCCTGGTTGCTGCTGTGCAGCGCGCTGGGCCTGGGCGCGGCCAGCGCGGCGATTCAAGTGGCGATGAACTGGGCGCAGAAGAGTGTCTCGCCGACTCGGGCCACGTTGATTTATGCGGGGGAGCCGGTGTGGGCCGGGATTGTCGGGCGGATCGCCGGGGAGCGGTTGCCGGCGATTGCGTTGGTGGGGGCGGGGTTGATTGTGGCGGCGGTGATTGTCAGTGAGTTGAAGACCAAGGGTAAGGCGGCGGCCGCCGAGGAAGAGTTGGAGCGGGAAACACAAGAGTAACCCGTGAAATCTGCGGTACTTGAACAATAGCCATCGCGAGCAAGCTCGCTCCTACATTGGATCATTGGTGTACACCCTATCTATGTACACATCGATTACCTGTGGGAGCGAGCTTGCTCGCGATAGCATCTGACCGGTCGAACACAGCTTTTTGAAACAATGTGAATCAGGGATTTTCGGTCTACCGTGTAGGATTCTGCGACAGCTTGTCGTTTGGTGATCCGGGAACTGGCACGTATGATGCTTCACAAACTTCCGCAGATTAGAAGCCTATGTCCCTGATAGTTCTACTGCTTCTGCCTTTTATCGGCAGCTGTGTGGCAGCGTTGTTGCCACACAACGCGCGCAACACCGAATCGTTGTTGGCTGGTCTGGTTGCCTTGATTGGCGCCGTCCAGGTCGCCTTCCTGTACCCGCAAATCGCCCATGGCGGCGTCATTCGTGAAGAGTTTTTCTGGCTACCGAGCCTGGGCCTGAACTTCGTCCTGCGCATGGACGGTTTCGCCTGGCTGTTCTCGATGTTGGTGCTGGGCATCGGCGCGCTGGTTTCGTTATACGCCCGCTACTACATGTCGCCGGATGATCCGGTGCCGCGATTCTTTGCGTTTTTCCTGGCATTCATGGGCGCCATGCTCGGGCTGGTGATTTCCGGCAACCTGATCCAGATGGTGTTTTTCTGGGAGCTGACCAGTCTCTTTTCGTTCCTGTTGATCGGTTACTGGCACCATCGCGCCGATGCCCGGCGGGGTGCCTACATGGCGCTGATGGTCACCGGCGCGGGCGGTTTGTGCCTGTTGGCAGGGGTCATGTTGCTTGGCCATGTGGTCGGCAGCTATGACCTGGACAAGGTCCTGGTCGCCGGCGATCTGATTCGCGCACATGCCCTCTACCCCATCTTGCTCCCGCTGATCCTGATTGGCGCCCTGAGCAAAAGCGCGCAATTTCCCTTCCACTTCTGGTTGCCCCACGCGATGGCCGCGCCAACGCCGGTCTCGGCCTATCTGCACTCTGCAACCATGGTCAAGGCCGGGGTGTTTTTGCTCGCACGCCTGTGGCCGTCACTGTCCGGCAGCGAAGAATGGTTCTACATCGTCAGCGGGGCCGGGGGCTGCACCCTGTTGCTCGGCGCCTATTGCGCGATGTTCCAGAATGACCTCAAAGGCCTGCTCGCTTACTCGACCATCAGCCACCTGGGCCTGATCACCCTGCTGCTGGGGCTGAACAGTCCGCTGGCAGCCGTGGCAGCCGTGTTTCACATTCTCAACCATGCCACCTTCAAGGCCTCGCTGTTCATGGCCGCCGGGATCATCGACCATGAAAGCGGTACCCGGGACATTCGCAAACTCAGCGGCCTCATTAAACTGATTCCCTTCACCGCGACCCTGGCCATGGTCGCCAGCGCCTCCATGGCCGGTGTACCGCTGCTCAACGGTTTCCTCTCAAAGGAAATGTTCTTCGCCGAAACCGTGTTCATCAACGCGACCGCCTGGGTCGAGATGACCCTGCCGATTGTCGCGACCATCGCCGGCACCTTCAGCGTCGCCTATTCGCTGCGCTTTACCGTCGACGTGTTCTTCGGTCCCACCGCCACCGACCTGCCCCACACCCCGCACGAGCCACCCCGCTGGATGCGCGCGCCGGTGGAATTGCTGGTGTTCACGTGCCTTATCGTCGGGATCTTTCCCGCGCAGGTGGTCGGCCCGTTGCTCGCCGCCGCGGCCCTGCCCGTCGTGGGCGGCATCCTGCCTGAATACAGCCTGGCGATCTGGCACGGCTGGAATGCACCGATGATCATGAGCCTGATTGCCATGTCCGGCGGCATCGTGCTTTACCTGTTGTTGCGCAATCAATTCAAGCTCGGGCATTTCAAGTACCCGCCAATCATCGGCCGGTTCAACGGCAAGCGTTTGTTCGAGCGCAGCCTGGTGATCATGATGCGCCTGGCCCGTCGTCTGGAGCGGCGCATCAACACCAAACGCCTGCAAACCCAATTGTTCCTGATGGTACTGGCGGCGGTGCTCGCCGGGCTGATCCCGATGCTCCACAGCAGCTTGAGCTGGGGCGAGCGGCCGAAGATTCCAGGTTCGATCGTGTTCGTGATCCTCTGGCTGCTGGCGATTGCCTGTGCCCTCGGCGCGGCGTGGCAGGCCAAATATCATCGACTCGCGGCCCTGACCATGGTCAGCGTCTGCGGCATGATGACCTGTGTAACTTTCGTCTGGTTCTCGGCACCGGACCTGGCGCTGACGCAACTGGTGGTCGAAGTGGTGACCATGGTGCTGATTCTGCTGGGCCTGCGCTGGCTGCCTCGACGGATCGAAGAGGTGTCACCGTTGCCGAGCAGCCTGCGCAAGGCGCGCATCCGGCGGATCCGCGATTTGCTGTTGTCGACCGTGGTCGGCGGCGGCATGGCGTTGCTGGCCTACGCCATGCTGACGCGTCAGACGCCGAATGCTATTTCCTCGTTCTACCTCAGCCGCGCCCTGCCTGAGGGCGGCGGCAGCAACGTGGTCAACGTGATGCTGGTGGACTTCCGCGGCTTCGACACCCTCGGTGAGATCACCGTGTTGGTGGCCGTGGCCCTGACGGTGTTCGCCCTGCTGCGTCGTTTCCGCCCTCCCAAGGAAAGCCTGCAGTTGCCCGCCCAACAGCGTCTGCTGGCGCCGGACGTGGTCACCGACCTGGTCAACCCGCGTCATGCCAGCGACACCGCGCTTGGCTTCATGATGGTCCCGGCAGTGCTGGTGCGCCTGCTGCTGCCGATTGCGCTGGTGGTGTCGTTCTACCTGTTCATGCGCGGCCATAATCAACCGGGCGGCGGGTTTGTCGCCGGGCTGGTGATGTCGGTGGCGTTCATTCTGCAATACATGGTCGCCGGCACCCAGTGGATCGAAGCACAAATGAGCCTGCGACCGCTGCGCTGGATGGGCATCGGCCTGCTGTTTGCCACCGTCACAGGGCTTGGGGCGATGGCGGTCGGCTATCCGTTCCTGACCACTCATACCTGGCATTTCGAGCTGCCGGTGCTGGGCGACATTCATATCGCCAGTGCGCTGTTCTTCGACATCGGCGTCTATGCCGTGGTGGTGGGTTCGACGCTGCTGATCCTGACCGCCCTCGCCCACCAATCGGTTCGCGGCCACAAAACCGCCGCCCAGCCTAAATCCGTCGCCACGCAAGGAGCCGTCTGATGGAAGAAGTCATCGCAATCGCCATCGGCGTACTGGCCGCGTCCGGCGTCTGGCTGATCCTGCGCCCCCGGACATTCCAGGTGGTCATGGGCCTGTGCCTGCTGTCTTACGGCGTCAACCTGTTCATCTTCAGCATGGGCAGCCTGTTCATCGGCAGGGAGCCGATCATCAAGGACGGCGTGCCGCAGGACCTGTTGCATTACACCGACCCGCTGCCGCAGGCGCTGGTGCTGACCGCGATCGTCATCAGCTTCGCGATGACCGCGTTGTTCCTGGTGGTGTTGCTGGCTTCCCGGGGGCTGACCGGCACCGACCATGTGGATGGCCGGGAGCCTAAAGAATGAATGCAATGACGCACCTGATCGCTGCGCCGATTCTGCTGCCCCTGTTGACCGCCGCCATCATGCTGATGCTCGGCGAGAGGCACCGTCCGCTCAAGGCCAGGATCAACCTGTTCTCCAGCCTTCTGGGCCTGGGCATTTCCGTGTTGCTGTTGCAGTGGACGCAAACCACCGACGTACCCGGTTCCATCGGCGTGTACCTGCCCGGCAACTGGCAAGCGCCGTTCGGCCTGGTGCTGGTGGTCGATCGCCTCTCGGCAATGATGCTAGTGCTGACCGGGATCATCGGCGTCAGCGCCTTGCTGTTCGCCATGGCCCGTTGGGACGGTGCCGGTTCGAGTTTCCATGCCCTGTTCCAGATTCAGTTGATGGGCCTTTATGGCGCATTCCTGACGGCGGACCTGTTCAACCTGTTCGTGTTTTTCGAAGTGCTGCTGGCCGCCTCTTACGGCTTGATGCTCCACGGTTCGGGCCGGGCGCGGGTGTCGTCGGGCTTGCATTACATCTCGATCAATCTGCTGGCCTCGTCGCTGTTCCTGATTGGTGCGGCGCTGATCTACGGTGTCACCGGCACCCTGAACCTGGCAGACCTGGCGCTGAAAATTCCGCTGGTGCCGGAAGCCGATCGCGGGTTGCTGCATGCCGGCGCGGGAATACTTGCGGTAGCGTTCCTGGCCAAGGCAGGGATGTGGCCGCTGAACTTCTGGCTGGTGCCGGCCTATTCCTCGGCCAGTGCGCCGGTGGCGGCGATGTTCGCGATCATGACCAAAGTCGGCGTCTACACCTTGCTGCGTTTGTGGACATTGCTGTTCTCCGGTCAGGCCGGCGCTTCGGCGTATTTCGGTGGCGGCTGGCTGATCTACGGCGGGATGGCGACCATCGCCTGCGCCGCGCTGGCGATCCTGACGGCGCAACGGCTGGAACGCATGGCCAGCCTGAGCATTCTGGTGTCGGCGGGGATTCTGCTGTCGGCCATCGGTTTCGCCCAGCCGAACCTGATCGGCGCTGCGTTGTTCTACCTGGTCAGCTCGACCCTGGCGTTGAGTGCGCTGTTCTTGTTGGCCGAATTGATCGAGCGTTCGCGCTCGGTGAATGAAGTGCCCTTGTTCGATGACGCAGACCTGCTTGCGCGACCGATGGAATCGCCGCAACCGCTCAAAGGCATCAACCTCGATGACGAACAGAAAGCGCTGGTCGGTCAGGTGATTCCCTGGGCCATGGCGTTCCTCGGTTTGAGTTTCATTGCCTGCGCGCTGCTGATCATCGGCATGCCGCCGCTCTCGGGTTTCATCGGCAAACTCAGCCTGCTCAGCGCCCTGCTCAACCCGCTGGGCCTGGGCAATGGCAGCGATGAACCGGTGTCGAACGCCGCGTGGGGCTTGCTGGCATTGTTGATCCTGTCCGGGCTGGCGTCGCTGATCGCCTTCTCGCGCCTGGGCATCCAGCGTTTCTGGACGCCGCAAGAACGACCGTCGCCGTTGCTGCGACGGCTCGAATGCGTGCCGATCATTGCCTTGTTGGGGCTGAGTATCCTGCTGACGTTCAAGGCTGAGCCGCTGTTGCGTTATACGCAGGCCGCCGCCGAGGCCTTGAACCACCCACAGCAATACGTGATGGCGGTACTCGGCACCCGGGCGGTGCCGAGCCCTGAAGCCAAGGCAGCGATGCTGGAGGTGCAACCATGAACCGTCTGTTTCCGGCGCCGTGGTTGTCGCTGGCACTGTGGCTGTTGTGGTTGGTGTTGAACCTGTCGATGAGCCCCGGCAACCTGTTATTGGGCGCCGTGCTGGGGTTCTGCGCGCCGTTGATGATGCGCAAATTGCGTCCGCTGCCGATCCGCATTCGCCGGCCCGGTGTGATCCTGCGCCTGTTCTTCCTCGTCGGTTGCGATGTGCTGGTCTCCAACGTCGCCGTGGCCTGGGGCGTGCTCAACGCGGGTCGGCGTCCGCCACGCTCGCGTTTCATCAAGGTGCCGCTGGACCTGCGTGATGCCAACGGCCTGGCCGCGTTGTCGATGATCTGTACGGTAGTGCCTGGCACGGTCTGGTCGGAGTTGGCGCTGGACCGCAGCATTCTGTTGCTGCACGTCTTCGATCTGGATGACGAAGCGCTGTTCATCCAGCACTTCAAGACGGCTTACGAGCGTCCGTTGATGGAGATTTTCGAATGAGCGAGTTGCTGCCGAACGCGGTCCTGCTGAGTCTGTTCCTCTTTTCCATGGCGATGATTCTGACCCTGATCCGTCTGTTCAAAGGGCCGTCCGCCCAGGACCGGGTTCTGGCGCTGGACTATCTGTACATCCTCGCGATGCTGATGATGCTGACGCTGGGCATTCGTTACGCCAGTGACACTTACTTCGAGGCGGCGCTGTTGATTGCGCTGTTCGGCTTCGTCGGCTCATTTGCCCTGGCGAAATTCCTGTTGCGCGGTGAGGTGATCGAATGAGCGCAGAACTGTCTCTATGGGTTGAAATCCCGGTGGCGATCCTGCTGGTGCTCAGCAGCCTGTTTGCGCTGATCGGCGCCATTGGCCTGTTGCGGATGAAGGACTACTTTCAGCGCATGCACCCGCCGGCGCTGGCGTCGACACTGGGTGCCTGGTGCGTGGCCCTGGCGTCGATCCTCTACTTTTCGGCGATCGAGTCCGGGCCGGTGCTGCACGCCTGGCTGATTCCGGTCCTGCTGGCAATTACCATGCCGGTGACCACGCTGCTGCTGGCTCGGGCGGCGTTGTTTCGTAAACGCATGGCCGGGGACGATGTGCCGGCCGAGGTGAGTAGCCGGCGTACAGACAGCGGGATTTAAGTTCAACGTTTTGTGTTGCCTGGCAGGGACCCTTCGCGAGCAGGCTCGCTCCCACAGGAGAATGTATTCCATTGTGGGAGCGAGCCTGCTCGCGAAGGCGGTAGTCCTGGCAACTCAGATCCAGGCGACAGCCAACAATCCGGCGCCCAACACCACGCACAACGGCGAATAAGCCCAGGTGTCCAGCCGGGCAAATCTCGAATCCTTGACCTGTTTGAAGAACCCCATCAGCTCCGAATCGCCGATTGCACGGGCGAACATCAGCATCGCGACGGCGCTGATCACCCATTGCAGCGACCAGTGATGCACCGTCGGCAGATAGAGGCCGACTCGCAGGCACACCAGCATCGCAATCAGCAATAACCCCACCGCCACCAGCAACGTCGCAAAACCCGAAGGCTTGAACGCCGGCCTTGATTCGCCGCCGCCCTCCCCAGGCACTCGCGGCACCGCCGCCTCGCTACCCAACTTGCCACCCGCCGCCCAGTACAGGTGGGGCAGGCTGATCAACAGGAAAATTGCAGCCATCCATTGCGCGATCATTAGGCTCATATTCAGACATCCAGCATAAAATGTTGCAGGAGGATGAACTTCATTAAAGTATTTTGTAAGGGTATTCGTCAGTGGTGGCAGAGAGTCATCGTTGAATGATCGATGACTGCCCGCCATGACACCCCTTTATTTCAACGCGGCAGACACCTTGTCCGCCACATCCTTGGGCACCCAGGCCCGCCACACATCCGGGTGCGCCTTCATGAACGCCTCGGCGGCCTGACGTGGTGCGGTGTGTTTTTCGCTCATGTCGGCCAGTGCCTTGTTCAGTGGATCGATTGGTAAATCGACCTTGCTGAAGAAATCGGTAATCTGCGGATACTGCTTCTGGAAGGGCGTGGAAACGCCAATGGACAGCTTGGAGGCCAACGAACGGGTTGGCTTGGGATTCGGATTGTCGGCGTCGGTCAGGGTTTTCCAGGCTTCGGCGTCAAACGGCGGCTCCTCCAGCTGGATCAGTTTGTAGCGGCCGAGCAACGGCGTAGGCGACCAGTAATAAAACAGCACCGGTTTGCCGCGATGGATGGACGAACTGATCTCCGCGTCCAGCGCCGCCCCGGAACCGCTGCGGAAATTCACATAGCTGTCGTCCAGCCCATAGGCTTTGAGTTTCTGCTTGTTGACCACTTCCGAAGTCCAGCCGATCGGGCTGTTGAGGAAGCGCCCCTTGCCCGGGCTTTCCGGATCGCTGAACACGCCCTTGTAGCGCGGCAGGTCGCTGACACTGCGCAGGTCCGGTGCCAGCGGCTTGATGCCTTTGGCCGGGTCGCCCTTGATCACGTACTCCGGCACCCACCAGCCTTCAGTGGCACCCTTGACCGTATCGCCAAGACTCGTGACTTTGCCTTCAGCCTCTGCCTTGACCCAGACCGGGCTGCGGCCGGCCCATTCTTCGCCAATGACCTGAATATCATTGTTGGCCAGCGCAGTCTCCAGAGTGATGGTCGTGCCCGGCAAGGTATCGGTGGGCAGCCCGTACCCCTTCTCGACAATGATCCGCAGGATATCGGTGATCAGACTGCCGCTTTCCCAATTCAGGTCGGCGAAGTGGATCGGCGTCTGGGCAGCGAATACCGGAACGGGTGAAGCCAACAAACCGAACACCGCCAGGAACGCGGCCAACAACCGTCGAACTCCGTTCATGCTTTTGCACCTCGTGCTGTTCACAGCAATAGCAGGATGGCCTGGCAGAAGACTGCAAGCCTCGAAATACCCAGTCAATTGACTGTAGTAGAGGTTCCTGCTTTCGAGGAGGGAGTATTAATTTTCGGAAAGATCCTGCAAGCCCGGAGCCATTATTCGCTGGCCTTGAAAGTCACCAGTTCACCCTTGCGCCACTTGGCAGCCTTGGCGGTTACAGCTTTCAGGGTTTTGCTCAGGCCTTCTTGCAACTGTTGGTGAGCAGCGAACACCATCACCACGCTGTGGCCTTCCTTGAACACAATCGCGTGGCCGTCGGCTGTGGTCACGAATGCGTAGTCGCCCAATCCGTAAACCGTCAGTTTGATGTCACGGAACTTGATGTCCAACTTGCCGCCTTCGCGACTGGGTAACACTGAAGCGCTGAAATGATCGCCGACCTTCAGCTTGAGTCCCGGTTTGTCGTCCACCACGAGGGCTGATTCGGTGTCGATCTCGGCAATGTAAATGCCTTCAGCGTTCTGTTCGGTGATGTAAACAAAACGTGACTGGAACTGTTTAACCAGCTTTGCGCGCAAATCACCCAGCACGAACAAAGCATGCATATCGAGATTACTTACTGCCAAGGAAACATCCCCACATCTGAAAATGATGCCGCGCGCTTAAAAGCTCGCAGCAGAAAAAAAGCAGCAATAGGAAAACGTGCTTCTAGCGGTCAGAGAAAACCGGACTACCGACTTTAGGGAAAATGCTCTTGAATAAAAGCACTTTTCCGACATATCGCTCGCAAAAAATTGCTTTAGATGAACATCAGTCGCTGTCCAGTGACGGTGATTCTAGAGCAGTGATGCTCACCGAGACTACCCATAACGACGTACACACGTCGGCAAATCAACGAAAAGGACTTCATATGTGCACCCTGACACACTTCGCTTCCCCTCAGGTACCGTACACAAACAGCTCGCCGATGCTACATCCGGCGGTGTTTCCCCAGTATGAGTTCCACCCTGAGGAACCCGCCCCGCCTCGGTTTCAAGTGATTCTGGCCGGCAATTGCTTCTTCCACATCAAGGAAGTTTCCACAGGCCGTGTCAGAGGATTTCGTGGCAACCACAACGATGCCTGCGCCCTTGCACGTGCTCTTGAGCTGCGCCGTTGACGGCTACGTCCATAGACGTTTCGTCATGCCGATGACTTAACTCAGCCGTCAGCAGGCAACTACTGCCATACTGCCCGACCAATGAAACCCGTCCCCAGGGCGGACAGCGTTCAACACAACAGACTATTTCCAAAGGAAGGCTGCTACGTGACGGAATTTGATATCGGCGAATTTTTTATCCGGGGCGAAGCCAGAGAAATCGAAGGCGAATTCCAGGCAGTCATTGTCATGCGCGCCAAACCACCGCTGACCACCGTAACGTATCACCAGGTCGAGAAGGATCGCTGGTTCAAGACATCGGACGTCGCCGCTGTCGCCGCCCAGGACGCCGCCAAAGAGCTGAAACTTGCCGTTGATGGCGGTGCATTGAACGCCTGAGGGTCGGGTTTGCGGTCTATGCTCATTCCTGCTTTTGCACATCGCTTTCGAACTCCTGAAGCGCGGCCACCTCAGATGCAATGAAGCCGCACTCAGATCTCGCACACGACGCGACACGCAAGGAGATGAAGATGGATTCACCGACTCACGACCTGAAAGGCTTGTTCGACCAACTCGGCCTGGACTCCAGCGAGAAGGCGATCGACGATTTCATTGCCAGTCATTCCCCCCTGGCGGACGACAAGAAACTCATCGATGCCGAGTTCTGGACCCCGCAGCAAGCAGGCTTCTTGAAAGAACAACTGCGTGAAGACGCCGATTGGTCGCGGGTGGTCGACGACCTGAACCTGCGCATGCACCAGTTGCACTAAAGCAAATGTGGCACTGTAGGAGCGAGCTTGCTCCTACAATTCATCGTGTCTAGCGAGGTTTTTCCGGTTTGTAACCCAATCGCAAACCACCCCAATGCCGGCCTTTGAGGATGATTGGCACCGAGAGGTCGTGCATCAGCTCACCGGTGTCGCGGGTGTAGGTTTGCAGCAGTACAGCTTGCTGGTGGCTGCCACAACGGATGCCTGTGCGGTCGGCAAATTTGCGTTTGGTACGGTTTTGCAAGGTATCGACCTGCGCATCACCCGTCAGTGGTTGGCTGAAGACCTTGTTATGGGTCGGCACATAGCCCTGCTGCGTACAGGCGATGGCGAACACCAGGCCGTCATGGCGAGGCAGCAGCGGTTCCTGGATCGCCGGCAAGACTTGATCGGCGTAGCGATCGAAGCGGGTCTGGTATTTGGTCGGGTTTGTGTTGGGAATGATCTGGTAATTGCGATCAAACAGATCATCGAGGCTCACGCGGCCCTCGTCGATATCCGCTTCAAAGCGCGCCGCAATCTGACTCGCGCCTTCGCGGGCCAGGTCGTAAATCCGCTGGTGATAGTCATCCAGCCCGACTTCGGCGAGACGTTCGCTGATGGTTTCAGCCTGAGCTTCCATTTGCACCGCCGCCTGGGCCAGGCGTTGGGTCTGTTGGTCGCTGATCGCCAGGTCGCTGCGCATCTGTTCGATAGCGTGAAACAGGCTATCGAGTTGTTCACGGTTGGTGTCGGCGCCCTTGGCGATTTCCCCGACCTGGTTTTCGACGCCGGCCGCCAGACGCGCAATGTTCTCCAGATGCACGCCGGTGTGCTCGACCTGCTCGACACCGGTGTCAAGGTCGCTGGACAGTTGACGGATCTGCTCCACCACTTGCGCGGTGCGTTGCTGAATATCGGCGACCATGTCCCCGACCTCGCCGGTTGCCGTCGCCGTGCGTGCGGCCAGACCGCGAACCTCATCGGCCACCACCGCAAAACCGCGCCCATGTTCTCCGGCTCGCGCAGCTTCGATTGCCGCATTCAATGCCAGGAGATTGGTCTGGTTGGCGATGGACTGAATGACCAGGGTGACCCGCTGGATGTCGTCACTGCGCAGGCTCAGGGCTTCAATCAGTTCGCGGCTGTTACTGGCACGCTGACTGAGTTGATGCATACGGGAAATGGATTCGATCAACGCCGTGCGCCCTGCTGCACTGCTCTGGTGAGCTTCGCTGGCGGCACCAAGGGCTTCTCGACTGAGTTTGGAGGTGGCTTGTTCGGTCGCGATCATCACTTCGGCGTTGCCGACAATCCGTGCCGCGGCACCGAGTTGCGATTGCAGCTTATCGGCCAGCTGCTTGACCGAAAAAGCTACACCGGCGGCAGACAACGCGTTATGACTGGTGGTGTAGGAAAGATCGCGAGTCAACTCGACAATAGCGCTGGCGCTGTCGGCGGGGGTTGCCTCGGGGATGGCACGCGAGCGCAGGCGAGGCAACCAAATAATCAGCACGGCCAACGGCAGGCCAAGGTAAAGCGACCAGCCGCCCAGCGTCATGCCGCATAACAAGAGCATCAGGGCGATGCTTTGCAGGGTCGGCGTCAGCCATAGGTTTTTCGGCAAAGGTACGGGTGCAGGCACTGCCGCAACCATAGATCCGTCACGCGTCATCTTCGTCACCCCCACGAATAATTCTAATTGTTGTATCGGCATTTAACGCCACTACAAGGCCATTATCTATGGTCCATTAGTAGGGGGCATTGCAGCGGATCAATAGAAGTACCCGGGTTTCTTCAGGGCGAAAAAAAGCATCGCGGGCAAGCCTTGCTCCTACAGGAGCGGGCTTGCCCGCGATGCGGGGCGCTACGAAATCAGGCCTGACGCTGGTGCTTGTCGATCTGTTCGTGACGCTCTTGAGCTTCGATGCAGTACTTGGTGGTCGGGCTGATCAGCAGGCGCTTCAGGCCGATGGCCTCGCCGCTGTCATCGCACCAGCCGAAGCTGTCTTCTTTGATACGTTCAAGAGCCTGTTCCAACTGAGGCAGCATGCGCTGATCGCGGTCAATGGCGTTCACCAGCCAGGTGCGCTCTTCTTCGACAGACGCTGCGTCGGCCGGATCGGCCGGGGTGTCCAGGCTTTCGATGGCGATGCGGTTCTGCTCGATTCGCTCATGGGTTTCGACTTTCATGTTCTGCAACAGCTCAGAGAAAAAAGCATGTTGCTCGGCATTCATGTAGTCATCCGCCGGCATGGCCAGCAACTTGTCCTTTGTCATTGATATCTCTATAAAAAAACGTGCATTAAGGCGAATTAGGGAGCGTTCCGGCAAACCTGGGTCGGTCAGCGCAAAGGCGCCGTTTATTCCAAGCGCCACCCGGCACTCAATTTACGAGGGGCGGCAGTCTAAGGCCGACTTGAGGCCTCAGCAACTGAAAAGACAGCGAATTTGTCCGACAACGCCCGGAAAATGCTCTATTGCAGCCTTTGTGGTGGTCATCGGAGTGTGTTTATAGCAAGAAATTCAATCGAGCGGCTGTATATAGAAGACAAACGGCTCTAACGGTGCGAAGCCGTTTGCAGCCCACCGAACCTCAGCTAAGGTTGTGCCTCCCGAAATGGCTCTATAAAGGAGAAGTTCAATGAAGCTGATCGGCATGCTGGATTCGCCCTATGTGCGGCGCGTCGCCATTTCCGCCAAATGCCTTGGCATACCACTGGAGCACAAGTCGGTGTCGGTGTTTCGGCACTTCGAGCAGTTCCAGCAGATCAACCCGGTGGTCAAGGCGCCAACACTGGTGCTCGACGACGGTAACGTGTTGATGGATTCGACGTTGATCATCGATTACCTCGAAGCGCTGGCCGGACCGGATCACAGCCTGATGCCCGGCGAGCTCGATCAGCGACTGCGCTCAATGCGCCTGATTGGCCTGGCGTTGGCGGCGTGCGAGAAGTCCGTGCAGCTCTATTACGAGCGCAACCTGCGGCCGGCGCAGATTCAATTCGAACCGTGGGTGGAACGGGTTGAAGGGCAACTGGCGGCAGCCTGGTCAGTGCTGGAGCAGGAGCTGGAAAAGCAGCCACTGAAAACCGACGGTTCGCTGGCTCAAGATGGCATCACCCTGGCGGTGGCCTGGAGCTTTACCAACCTTGTGGTGCCGGATCAGGTGGAGGTCGCGCAGTTCCCACGGATCGCTGAATTCACTGCGTACGCCGAGGGGCTTGAGGTGTTTGTGAACACCCCGATCGAGTAGATAGATGGGTAGCGCTGATCTACCCCCTTCGCGAGCAGGCTCGCTCCCACCGTTGACCGCGTTCTACTGTGGGGAGCCGGCTCCGGGCGGCGATCCGACGAAGGCTTTCGCAAAAACGCCGCCCAGAACTACTTGCGCTTGTAGCTCTTGTTGCCGCTTGGCGTCAGGCAATACACCCCGCCTCGTGGCCCCGTACAAAATGAACTCGAGCCGCACGCGCAGCCATCGGCGCTTTTCAATACGGTTTGCGGGCGCGCTTGGCTTCTATCGCCCAAAAGCGCCGAACAGCTTTTCTTCGAAGCACTGATAGAGCCGTCATTACACAGGAACAGGTCGCCATCACAGCGGTCAATACCACCCTTTTTTCCCGAACACGGCGTGTTACCCGCCCAGGCAGAAACACTGATGACACATAACAACAAGAGCAATATCATCCTGCCGCGGCGAATCAAAGTGTTCACAGTCCCGCTCCCTATTAGAATCATGGCTAGATGATATCAATGTTCCAGGTGGCGCCATGAAGCCACATGAAAGTTAATTTAAAACGTCCCCGGCATTTCTTGGCAAAATGCCCGCACACTCGCCTAGAACTGACTATCAGGTCCGCCCTATGACCCGCATCTTGACCATCGAAGACGACGCCGTGACCGCCCGGGAAATTGTTGCCGAACTGAGCAGCCATGGCCTCGACGTGGATTGGGTCGATAATGGCCGCGAAGGTCTGGAGCGTGCGGTCAGCGGCAACTACGACTTGATCACCCTCGACCGCATGTTGCCCGAGCTCGATGGCCTGGCGATTGTCACCACGCTGCGTACCATGGGGGTGGCCACGCCGATCCTGATGATCAGCGCCCTCTCCGACGTGGACGAGCGTGTGCGTGGCCTGCGCGCCGGCGGTGACGACTACCTGACCAAACCGTTTGCCACCGATGAAATGGCCGCCCGCGTCGAAGTCCTGTTGCGCCGCCAGAACACGGTGACCGCCCAGGCCACCACGCTTCGAGTCGCGGATCTGGAGCTGAACCTGATCAGCCACGAAGCCAGCCGCGACGGCGAGTTGCTGATGCTGTTGCCCACCGAATACAAGTTGCTGGAATTCCTGATGCGCAACACCGGCCAGATTCTGTCGCGGATGATGATTTTCGAAGAAGTCTGGGGCTATCACTTCGATCCCGGCACTAACCTGATCGACGTGCACATTGGCCGGTTGCGCAAAAAGATCGACCCACCTGGCAATGTCCCATTGATTCGGACCGTGCGAGGCTCCGGTTATGTCATTGCCGAACCCGTCTAAAGGCTGGCGCTCTTCCAACAGTCGCTTGCTGGCGCTCTACAGCTCACTGTTCGTGATCTGGAGCGGGATCCTCATGGGCGTCATGTATTACGAGGTTTCCGCTTACCTGGACAACCTGGCCAAACACTCGTTGATGCAACGTCAGCATTTGTTTTCGCGCTTTCAGGGCGAACAGCTGGTAGATGCCCTCGCCGTCAGCATGACCTTCGACATTCGCGGCATCGACGCCTATGGCTTGTTCGATGGCGAGCATCGCTACCTCAGCGGCGCCATGCGCGAGATCCCCAAAGGCCTGCCCCTGGACGGCCAGATCCACACGCTCGGCGATTGTGTCGAGGCCGACGACCCGACCCTGCCCGCCGACAGCTGCGACGCGGTGGCGACCGAGACCGGGGACGGTCGCTGGCTGGTGCTGGTGCGGGACAACGGCTCGCTGTTCGCCGTCACACGAATCATCCTCCACGCGTTGTTCTGGGGCGTGACCTTGACCATCCTGCCGGGCATCGCCGGCTGGCACTTGTTGCGCCGCCGTCCGCTGCGGCGAATTCGCGCGATACAGGCCAGCGCCGAGGCCATCGTCGCCGGCGACCTGACCCACCGCCTGCCCCTGTCCAATCGCCGCGATGAACTGGACATGCTCGCCGCCATTGTCAACGCCATGCTCGAACGCATCGAGCGCTTGATGAATGAGGTCAAGGGCGTGTGCGACAACATTGCTCATGACTTGCGCACACCACTGACCCGCTTGCGGGCACAGTTATACCGGATTCAGCAGCAGGCCGAGGACGGCTCGACGCTGGCCGCACAGCTGGATTCGGTGCTCGCCGAAGCGGACACGCTGATGGCGCGGTTTCGTGGTTTATTGCGGATTTCCGAACTGGAGGATCGCCAGCGGCGTTCCGGTTTTGTGCAGCTTGATCCAGTGCCGTTGCTGCAAGAACTGCACGACTTTTACCTGCCGTTGGCAGAGGAAGGCGCACTGGTTTTCAGGTTGCAATTGCCGGCGTCGTTGCCCGCAGTGACTGGCGATCGAGCGCTGTTGTTCGAGGCGGTGGCCAACCTGCTAAGCAACTCGATCAAATTCACCCCACCCGGTGGCGAGGTGATTTTGCGTGGGCTCAGTGAGGGTGGGCATACCCGCATTGAAGTGCTCGACTCCGGCCCTGGCATTGCGCAGGCCGAACGAGAGGTGGTGTTCCAGCGCTTTTATCGTGCCGAGGGTGGTCATCAGAAAAGCGGTTTTGGGTTGGGGTTGTCGATCGTTGCGGCGATTGTCAGCTTGCATGGGTTTACGCTTGACGTGGGGACCAGCGAACTCGGTGGTGCGCGCCTGGTGCTCAATTGCCGACAGCGACTGATTTCCCAAACCTGAAGCAACACAATCCCCGTAGCAGCTGCCGAGCCTGCGAGGCTGCGTTCGGCTGCGAAGCAGTCGTAAAACCATCCACTGCGGTGCGTCTGGCAAACCGCGACTATCAGATTTACGACTGCTTCGCAGCCGAACGCAGCCTCGCAGGCTCGGCAGCTGCTACAAGGTTGCGTCGTACGTTTAGGTTGGGTAGTTGGCTCGCAAGGCTTCGAGGCCACCCTGGTAGATCCCGGCAAACAGCGCCACGACCTCTTCCTCACTCACACCGACAGGCGCAAACCGCCCTGACCACGTCACCCGAGCCCCCTGCCCTTGCGCTTCAACCTTGAGGGTCGCGAGGTAGCCGGTGGCCGGAAACGGTGCCTGCACAATCGAATAGCTGTACGACTTCGCGGCGTTATCAAACGTATCAAGCCGCTCAACCACCACCGCGCCATCCACTGTTTGCAGCGTGCGCACACGCCCGCCTTCACTGGCCTCGCTATTGGTGATCAACGGCAGCCAGTCCGGCAGTGAGTTGAAGCCACCAATCAATTGCCAGACCTTGTCGGCCGAAGCCGGGATATCGATAAATGCTGATGCAGTTGCCATGTCATGTTCTCGTTTAATCAACAAGGTTCAGATCGCCATGCTGTCGACAACACCACTGCCAATACCACTCGCCAGCGTCAACGATAACGATCCGGCAGAACGTTGGTTGCGCGCGCGAATTGCGGCGCACACGTCGGCGTCACTGTCGGTGCACTGAGCGAGCGCAAACCCGGATCGTTCTCGCGCAGGAAGATCGGCAGGTCCGTCATCGGCGGCATGGCCGGAATGTCGAAATACATCTGGATCACCCAGCCACGGTGATAACTGGCGTGGTTGACCACGTGCAGCAGCATCGCGCCGGCGCTCATGGTGCCACTTTCTCCCGAGACAAACCTGAACTCGACCGGTTGATCCAGCGATGCCTCGGTCTGCCGCGCGCTCCAGTCGCAATACCAGTGGTCGATGTCCCGTTGCGCCTGACGCAGGTCCGGGAGTTCAGCGTGGAGCAAATCATGCGAGGTTTTGAAGCCGTGCCCTCGGCCTTCGAGGTGGGCCTGCCAGATGCAGTCCACCACGTAGATATGGTTCAGGGTGCCGATCATGTTCTTGAACACCGATACCCGCTCTTTGTTGAGCTCGCCCGGCGGCAGCGCGGCCAGGCTGTCAAAAAGGCGCTGATCGGCCCATTGTTTGTAGTCGGCTAGCAGGCGGGCAGTGCGTACGTTGATCATCATCGGTCCCCCATTGTGATGGGCCCACTGCCAAGCATAGCCCTCTCGGCACGCAGCATCGCAGGCGCTGATCATCGGTAATAGTCGAAACACGCCCGGTAGCAGCTGCCGAGCCTGCGAGGCTGCGTTCGGCTGCGCAGCAGTCGTAGTCCGGTGAGCGCGGTTGGCCTGATACAACCCGGTCTCAGGATTTACGACGACTGCGTCGCCGAACGCAGCCTCGCAGGCTCGGCAGCTGCTACATGTTCAGGTGTTCGACCACCCGATCGGCCAGCGCCAGGCAACTGGTCAGGCCCGGTGATTCGATGCCGAACAGGTTCACCAGCCCGGGAATCCCGTGAATGGCCGGGCCGCTAATGACAAAGTCGGCGGCCGGCTCTGTCGGCCCGGTGATCTTCGGGCGGATACCGCTGTAGGCTGGCTGCAGGCTGTCTTCGGGCAAGCCCGGCCAGTAACGCCGGATGGCGTCGTAGAAGTTATCGGCTCGGTGTGGATCCACACGGTAATCCACATGGTCGACCCATTCGACGTCCGGTCCGAAACGCGCCTGACCGCCGAGGTCGAGGGTCATGTGCACGCCCAGCCCGGCACTCTCTGGAGCCGGATAGACCAAATGCCGGAATGGCGCACGGCCGCTGAAACTGAAATAACTGCCTTTGCACAAGTGCGACGTCGGGACATGCAGCGACGGCAAACCCTCAATGCGACTCGCCACCTCGGGTGCGGACAATCCGGCGCAGTTGATCAACTCGCGACAGCTCAAGGTCATTGGCTGGGCACCGCCCATTTGCACCTCGAAACCTTGCCCCATGCAACGGGCCGACATCAACGGCGTGTGAAAGGCAATCGACGTACCGCTGGCTTCAGCGTCCGCCTGGAGCGCGAGCATAAGCGCATGGGAATCGACAATCCCGGTGGACGGCGACCAGAGCGCGGCGACGCAGGACAATGCCGGTTCAAGTTCGCGCGCCTGGCCGGCGTCCAGCCATTGCAAGTCATCGACACCGTTGCGTTGGCCTTGCTGAAGTAACGTTTGCAGCGCCACACGCTGGTGATCATCGGTGGCAACGATCAATTTTCCCAGCCGCCGATAGCCGACGCCGCGCGCCTCGCAGAAGGCGTAAAGGCGTTGTTTGCCCTCCACGCAGAGTTGCGCCTTGAGGCTGCCGCTCGAGTAATAGATACCGGCATGGATCACTTCCGAATGGCGCGAACTGATGCCTACCCCGATGCCCTCGCCCGCCTCGACCAGAATCACTTCCCGCCCGCTCCGCGCCAGGGCTCTGGCAACCGCCAGCCCGACCACCCCGGCCCCGACCACCAGGCATTCGATATCGACGTTCACTTGCCTTGCGCTCCTTTGAAGCCCAAAAAATCAGAGGGTACCGGGATTTTCGGCTTTGGACTTATGACGCATCAACAGGGAACTCCTGTCGACCGCCATGCATCCTAAATTATGAAAGACCTTCTTTTTTGCTTCACGCTTTCAGAGGACACCAACATGCGCCGTCTGATTATCATCTCTTCCCTGATGCTGTGTTTACCCTTCGGCTCGGCTATGGCCAAAGTGGATGCGGGCGATGTCGCTACGTCAGCCGGGATCTCTGCTTCGCTGTACTCGACCTTCAAGAACCACAAACTGGTGATTCCCGCCCGGGATGACGCCTCCAGTTTCGTCGCCAGTGACGGTGCGATTCGCGGGGTTTATCTGGAGTCGCTTTTACAACGTATTCGTCAGGAAAATCCTGGCCTAAAAGCCAGCGACGAGGACCTGGCCAGAGCGATCCTCATCCAGGAAGGCGATGCTGGCGGTCAATAAAGCAGCGGTGGGGCTCGCGAACACTGGATCGACTTTGCGGCCCTACCTTGCTTCGGCGCTCGCCGATGAGCGCGCCCATCCGGCCACCAACGACGCATTGATGCTGACTCCGCCGCACACCACGATCACCACGTCGTGGGTGCCAGCGATGGCGGGGTGATCCAGGTAGCCGATCGCCAATGAAACGCCACACGCGGGCTCGACCAACTGACGCAAGTCGTTGGCATAACGAACCACGCCCATGATTGCCTGATCATCACTGAGCACCACGCATTCATGGGGAAAATCGAGGATGTGTTGCACCGGCCACGCCGCCACCTGAGTCGCACCGAGCGACCTGGCGACCGTATCGATCCGGGGGAATATCACCGGATGTCCGGCGCTCACTGCGGCGGCGAATGACGCCGCCCCTTGAGTTTCACACGCGACGATCCGGCAATCCATGCGATGGTGGCGGATCAATCCGGTGAGTATCCCTGACAGCAAACCTCCACCGCCCACCGACATCACGAACGCATCGACCTGAGGACAATCCTCGAGGATTTCATCGACCATCGTACTGTGCCCTTCCCACAACACCGGATGATCGAAGGCTGGCACGTATTCGGTATCCGCACCCTGCGCGAGCTCCTTGGCCCGTTGATTGGCTTCGTCCCAGACCTTGCCATGGACAATCACCTCAGCGCCGGTTTTCCTGATCCGTGCGCGGGTCGCTTCCGGCGTAGTGTGTGGCACCACAATGCAGGCGTTCAACCCAAGGCGGGCGGCGGCCACCGCGGTGGCGAAACCGGCGTTGCCGCCGGAAGGACAGATCACCCGGCGCTTACCCTGCTCCGCTGCCTGGCTGCACAACAGCCCTATGCCACGCAGCTTGAACGAGCCACTGGGTTGCAGATTTTCCAGCTTGAGCCAGATCCGCCGGGATGGGGTCGACAGGTCTGGATGCAGAATCAAGGGCGTTCTGATGTGAAGCATGGTCGGCTCCCTTTAGCTCGCGGCCGACTCATCCAGGGTTCAACGAGTCGGGGAACGATCCTATTCCAAGTTTAGTTCACCCTGCCCCGGGCTCAGCGTCTCGGCGATAACGCGCAAGGCCTTGAATCGCCAACTCATGGTGCATCGAAGCCCGCAGCCTGCGGCAGCTACACTGAGGGCTATGTTCCTGTTGTGGAGGCGCCCATGAAAATGTCGCCGAAACTGGCGTTCGTCGCCATCGTATCCACCCTCGCCTACCTGGCGCTTGCCGTTTGGGGGCTGGGAGGGTTGGCGGCTTACTGCTCTCATTCGGCGCTGGTGGCCATTGCGCTGGCGACCCTGGTGATGACGATTGTTTCGTTGTTCAGCGAAGTTAACCTCAGCTCCGGAGAACAAGAGGACCGGGCCAATCGCTGGGTGCTTCCGGCCTTCGGGGTGATCGGGTTATTGAGCGGGTACCTGCCGGCCTACACCGACCGGGTCGACTTCTGGACGTTCGGCGGCGAAGGCGTGCGTTGGCTCGGGGCGCTGCTGTTCATCGGCGGCGGCGCGCTGCGGCTATGGCCAGTGTTTGTGCTGGGCAACCGCTTCAGCGGCCTGGTAGCGATACAACCGGGGCACCGCCTGGTGACTGAAGGGATTTACCGCAACCTGCGCAACCCCAGCTATTTGGGGATGTTGGTCATTGCGGTGGGCTGGGCGCTGGCGTTTCGTTCAGGGGTTGGCTTGGTGTTGGCGGTGTTGACGCTGATTCCGCTGATTGCTCGTATCCACTCCGAAGAGGCGCTGCTGAGGGCGAAGTTTGGCAGTGAATACGAGGTGTATTGCAGTCGCAGTTGGCGGTTGATTCCCGGCCTGTACTGAAGCCACATTTCAAATGTAGGAGCGAGCTCGCTTCTACAGAGTACGGTTTGACAGGAATGCGCTTTGCACGCAATCGAGCAATTGCCCCAGCGCCCAGGGTTTCTTGATGAACGAGACAGAATGCCTGACCCCGGCGCTTTCCGGCGTTTCGAACCCGGACATGATCATGATCGGTTTGTCCGGCCAGCGGTCGCCGAACTCATTGGCCAGGTCCGCACCGTTGCGCTTGCCCGGCATGGTGATGTCGGTCAGCAACAATCTCACGTCCTGCGCATGGTGTTGCAGATAAATCGATGCAGCGTCTGCGCTGATCTGCGGTTCAACCACAAAGCCTTCTTCCTGAAGAATTTCGCAGAGAAACTCCAGAATCAGCGGGTCGTCTTCAACCACAAGAATCAACCCGCCAGGAACTCCCTCCGTCGATACTGGACTCATGACCGTGTTACTCCCTGATTACATCAATGATTTCGCGGGCTCAAATCCGCTACCTATCAGGTATGAGCAGCGGACGTGGCGGAAATTCATTTTTGATACAGGTTGACGTGAAAAATCAGGCGTCCTGCAGAATCAGGTCAGCGCCCGGGCCGGGCAGCACTTCTTCGACGGTAATACCTTTGAGCGCCGGTGCCTGCATGATCTTGCGCATCAAGCGGCTGCCCTGAATCACCTCGTCTATGTCCTTTTGCGTACTCAGGTTGACGAGCTGTGTTTGCGATTTTTTAACACTGGGGGTTTGCGGGGCTGTAACCATTAAAAGTCATGAGGGTATGACTTCAAGTCATACCCTCGAATGACGGTGTCCGGATCAGTAGGACGGCGTGGCTTTTTTCATGGCGTCCTGGTCCTTGGTCATCGTGTCTTTCTTCATCGTGTCCTTGTTCATGGTGTCTTTCTTCATCGTGTCCTTGCTCATGGCATCCTTGGACATGGTGTCCTTTTTCATGGTGTTTTTCTGCATGGCATCCTTGGACATCGAGTCGTTGCTCATACCGTTAGTCGTTGTAGCCTCGGCGGCGTACACACTGGCGGCGCCCAGGGCGAGGCACATGGACAGAACAG
Organism: Pseudomonas sp. IT-P253; assembly: GCF_949768125.1. Classification (NCBI taxonomy): domain Bacteria; kingdom Pseudomonadati; phylum Pseudomonadota; class Gammaproteobacteria; order Pseudomonadales; family Pseudomonadaceae; genus Pseudomonas; species Pseudomonas sp. IT-P253. Next base: position 50,649 of record NZ_CATKPT010000013.1, read on the forward strand.
CGGTGGTTAATTTTTTCATCATGAAACTCCTTGAAGCACAGGTGGTGAATGAGCGCAGCGAACGCTGCGCGGTGAAGTGGGCAGGCGCCGTCAGCTGCCACCGAACCAGTTGTAGCCCTGGTCTTCCCAGTAGCCACCGCTGTAGGTGTTGCTGACGAAAATCGCCTGAATGTGTTTGGGGTTTTTGTAGCCCAGCTTGGTGGGCATGCGCAGCTTCATCGGGAAGCCGTATTGACGCGGCAGCACCGCGCCGTCATAGGTCAGTGTCAGCAAGGTCTGCGCGTGCAGCGCAGTGGCCATGTCGATGCTGGTGTAGTAGTCGTCGGCGCATTTGAAACCGACATATTTGGCATCCGTGTCGGCACCGACCCGTTTCAGGAAATCGCTGAACCGCACGCCGCCCCAGCGCCCGATAGCGCTCCAGCCCTCGACACAGATGTGCCGGGTGATCTGCTCGGTCTGCGCCATGGCCCGCAGTTCTTCGAGGCGCCAGCTGCGTTTGTCGGCGACCAGTCCGGTGACCTCCAGGCGATAGCTTTCTTCCTCTACGGTCGGTGCCTCGTCGATGCCGTAAAAGGCATTGAAGGGAAACGGTCGGGTGATCATCGACTCGGGATAGGTCGGCGCCAGTGCATTGGGGTTGAACAACCAGCCCTGCACCCGGTCATTGAATCGGGACATGGAGGACAGCGCCGTCTCGACGCTTTCGTTGTCAGTCAGGTTGCACCCGGACAGCATGGCAACGCCGCCGAGGGTCAGGCTACGCATCAGAAACGAGCGACGTGAGCGATCCTCGATCTGCGGTGCGATGATTTTCCGGGCGTCTGTCAGGATGGACGACTCGTCCAGCCCTGAACCGTCTATGCGCTTTTTCATACCGACTCCTTGCGACCGACAATCATGGCCAACAGCGTTTTGGGAACCACTGCCACCATCACCAGATGAACCGCGACGAAAGCCACCAACAGCGACATTGCGATGAAGTGCACATGCCGTGCGGTGTCGTAGCCGCCCAGCAATTCACGCAGCAGCGGGAACTGCACGGATTTCCACAACACCAGCCCGGAAACCACCAGCAGCGCTATGTCGACCATCACGAACAGGTAGGCCACCCGTTGCACGTGGTTGTAATGACTCAGGTCGGCATGCCCCAGCCGCCCTCGCAACGCGGCCCACAGGTCATGTACGACACCTTTGGGCGAGACCGGAAAAAAACGCCGCGACAGACGGCCACTGGCAATGTTGATGATCAGGTAGATGAGGCCGTTGATCGCCAGTAACCACATCGCCGCGAAATGCCATTGCAGCGCGCCGCCAAGCCAGCCGCCCAGGGTGATCGACTTGGGAAAACTGAAATCGTAAAGGGGTGAGGCGTCATAGATTCGCCAGCCGCTGGTGACCATCACCAGCACCGCCAGGGCGTTCAGCCAATGGGTCAGCCGCAGCCAGCGCGGATGAGTGTTGACCGTGGGTGGAGCAGGTAATTGCGACATGTCGGGCTCCCGGCGGTTGATCGATGGGGCCAAGTATGGGGGGCTGAAGATCGCCAAATCCTCACGTAAAGTTAAATTAAACGTGATAATTACCCCCTCAAAACCTGTGGGAGCGAGCCTGCTCGCGAATGCGGTCAATCAACATTGATTTCGACTGGCACGACGCCTTCGCGAGCAGGCTCGCTCCCACAGGTATTGCGTGGTTAAAATGCCGCCCCCTCAAATTGCCGACCCAGCCCGATGAACTCAGACGCCCTCTGCACCCTGCATGCCCATTTGCTGACCGCCCTGGCAACGCCCCCCGCGGAAACCCGCCGGCTGTTCCACGGCCGTGGCCGTTGCTGGCCGGGACTGGAGCAATTGACGGTGGACTGGCTGCAAGGCGTGGTGCTGGTGTCGCTGTTCAAGGAACCTGAAGCGGCGCAACTTGAGGCGTTGAAACAGCAACTGCTGGCGCTCACGCAGTCGCCCGCCTGGGAACAATCGGGCGCGCGCACCTTGCTGTTACAACACCGCTATTTGCTGCAAAGCACCACCGAGTGGTTAGTGGGCGATGAGATCGACGAGCTGACGATCACCGAGGGCGGCCTGCAGTATCGAGTGGACCTGGGCCGTAAACAGAACACCGGCCTGTTCCTCGACATGCGTTACGGTCGCGACTGGGTGCGGGCGAATGCCGAGGGCAAGCGGGTGTTGAATCTGTTTGCCTACACCTGCGGATTCTCGGTGGCGGCCATCGAAGGCGGCGCGACGCAAGTCGTCAACCTGGACATGTCCAGCCCGGCCCTGAGCCGTGGTCGCGACAATCATCGGCTCAACGGGCATGACTTGAGCAAGGTGAGTTTTCTTGGCCATGACCTGTTCAAATCATGGGGTAAGGTGATCGGCAAGGGCCCTTACGACCTGGTGATCATCGACCCGCCATCCTTTCAGAAAGGCAGCTTCCTGCTGACCAAGGACTACCAGCGCGTGCTGCGCCGCCTGCCGGAATTACTTAGCCCGCAAGGCACCGTGCTGGCCTGCATGAACGACCCGGCCTTCGGTGCGGACTTCCTCATCGACGGCGTCACCCGTGAAGCACCAAGCCTGCGTTTTGTGCAACGGCTGGACAATCCGCCAGAGTTTCCTGACGCGGATGTCGAGTGCGGGCTGAAGGCGTTGGTGTTCACACTCGGGGACTGAATTCTGCGCTCTGTGGGAGACGCGATCCGTAGCAGCTGGCAAAGCCTGCGTTCGGCGGCGAAGCCGTCGTAAAACCTGTGCATGAGGTGTTTCTGATACACCGCGCTGGCTGATTTTACGACGGCTTCGCCGCCGAACGCAGGCTTCGCCAGCTGCTACAGGAGGCGTGTTAATTTTTGTCTGGGATTTGCCCTTCGCGAGCAGGCTCGCCCCACAGGGGCCGGGGGATTCGACTAGCGGTACTTGAGTGCAAAACCGCAACTTCCTACGATGGATTTACGCAGCCCGCTTGTTGAGTCAAGCCGTTGCGTAAGTGGTGAGTGAATTGAACCCCTATCAAGCTCACCACTTGCTTCATGCGCATCTTGAGCCTCAGGGCTCTACTTCCTCCCCATCATAGAGCGTTGAGGCTCTTTTTTAATCACCCGACACCCAAAAGCCCGGCACTGGCCGGGCTCCTGTGGGAGCGAGCCTGCTCGCGAAGGGGCCCTGGAATTCAACATTGATTTGACTGACACACCGCCTTCGCGAGCAGGCTCGCTCCCACCTTTTTAACCGTGTACACCCAAGCGTTCGCGGACAAATTCATTGGCCTTGCGCATCATCTGGTCCAGATGCCGGTCACGCTGCTTTTCCGCATCGAGCATCGCCCGCTTGCCGTGCTTTTGCAGCAGGTAAGTATGAATCTGCCGCACCTCCAGCGAGCTGTAGATCGACGCGACATCCAGCAGCCCCATCAAGCCGTCGGAGCCATGATCGAGGGTATTCATCAACACCTGCGTCCCGCGCACGCCCACGACCTGAAACCCCATCGACTCAAACCAGGAGACCTTGGCAACCGAGCACGTCAGCTCGGCGTGCGGGTAGCGGCCGACCATTTCCCGTAGCAGGCGCCGCGCGACGCCCTGACGCCGATGACCGGCCTGCACCGCCATATAGGCCACGCCACACGCCTCGGGATCGTCCTTGATGGGCAGGAACAGCAAAAAGCCGACGACCGTGTCCGGATCGTCGACGTCCGTCGCGACCAGCAACTCCACCGCAATCCCTTTCGCCCCGTTCAACGCCTCCAGATAAAGGTGAACCTCATAGCCAATCGCGTACTGGTACACGTTGTACAACAGATTGCTCGGTGGGATGGCGACCATGCTGATGTCGGTCAGGTTGTCGACGACCATCTGCAGGATCTGACTGTTGAGGTGTTCGGGGCACGGCGTTTTGAAATGGGTGATCTGGGGCATTGTGGCTCTGACGTTGAGGGCGGACGTGCCAATCATAACGTGCTGGCGCTTCCCGTGCGCTAAGGCGATTCATGAGCAGGACACATAACTCTATAGCCGAAAAACGCAAAAACCTTCAGCACCCGTAGGGGTCACTATTTCTGGTAAGCAACGCCGGCTCCACATAGGAATCGAACCAATGGACGACCGTGACCTGACATCGATATCCAGACGTAAATTCCTGATTGTCGGTGCCGTTACCGCGACAGCGTTGGCGCTTCCCCCGTTCATCTGCGCGCAAGCCTCGGCGGCCAATGCCGCGCGCGCCATCAAATCGAAGCTGTCGATCACGGTGAACGGTGAAGTTCGCGCACTGGAGGTCGACACCCGCACCACACTGCTCGATGCGCTACGCGAGAACCTGCAGCTCATCGGCAGCAAAAAAGGCTGCGACCAGGGTCAGTGCGGCGCCTGCACGGTGATTGTCGATGGCCGGCGCATCAATGCCTGCCTGACGCTGGCGGTGATGCACGAAGGCTCGAAGGTCACCACCATTGAAGGCTTGGGAACACCGGAAAAACTTCATCCGATGCAGGCGGCATTCATCAAGCACGACAGCTATCAGTGCGGGTATTGCACGCCGGGGCAGATCTGTTCCGCCGTCGCGGTGCTGGAGGAAATCCGCAACGGCATTCCAAGCCATGCCAGCCCCAGTCTTACCGAACAGCCCCAGCTGATCGCCAGCGAACTCCAGGAGCGCATGAGCGGCAATATCTGCCGCTGCGGTGCATATTCCAACATCATTGAGGCGATCACCGACGTCGCGGAGGCCAGCGCATGAGGCCCTTTACCTATTTACGCGCCCAATCCCCGGCCGAAGCCGCAACGCTGGCCGCACAGGACAACGGCTCGCGGTTCATTGCGGGCGGCACCAATCTGCTGGATCTGATGAAGCTCGAAATCGAGACGCCGACCCAACTCATCGACGTCAACGGCCTCGCACTGGACCGGATCGAAGCCACGCCGGAAGGCGGCTTGAGAATCGGCGCGCTGGTCAGAAACACCGACCTCGCAGCCGACGCACGCATCAGAAAGGATTACGGCTTGCTCTCCCGCGCCCTGCTCGCGGGCGCATCCGGCCAGTTGCGCAACATGGCGACTACGGCGGGCAATCTGCTGCAACGCACCCGTTGCCCTTACTTCTATGACACGAATCAAGCGTGCAACAAACGCCAGCCTGGCAGCGGCTGTTCCGCCATCAATGGCTACAGTCGGCCGCTCGGCATCATCGGTGTGAGCGATGCCTGCATTGCCACGCACCCCAGCGACATGGCGGTGGCGATGCGTGCCCTGGATGCGCAAATTGAAACGGTGCGACCCGACGGCACCACACGCGTCATTCCGATGGCGGACTTGCATCGACTGCCTGGCCATACGCCAAATATCGAAACTACCTTGGCCGCACACGAGTTGATTACGGCTGTCACACTCCCGACGCCGCTCGGCGGCACGCACATTTACCAAAAGGTCCGTGACCGTGCGTCTTATGCATTCGCCCTGATTGCCGTCGGTGCCGTGATTCAGCGGGACGGCTCAGGCCGTGTTGCGCTGGGCGGCGTCGCGCCCAAGCCATGGCGGGTGGAGGCTGCCGAGTCGGCGATGGCGCAAGGCGCAAAAGCGGTCACTGAACAGTTGCTCGCCGGCGCCACACCGACCCCTGAAAACGCATTCAAACTGACCCTCGTCGAGCGCACGCTCGCTTCCGTGATGACGCAAGCGAGGGCTCAGGCATGAAATTCGACACCCCCGCCACGACCAATCCTATCGATCAGTTGAAAGTGGTCGGCAAGCCCACGCCCCGTATCGAAGGGCCGTTAAAGACCACCGGCACTGCGCCCTACGCGTATGAGCACCACAATGCTGTACCGAATCAGGCGTATGGCGTGGTGGTCGGCTCGGCCATCGCCAAAGGGAGTATCAGCTCCATGGAGCTGGACGCTGCCACAGCCGCACCGGGAGTGATCGCCATTGTCACGGCGGCGAATGCCGGCAAACTCGGCCAGGGCAAATACAACACCGCAAAACTGCTGGCCGGCCCCGATATCCAGCACTACCACCAGGCCGTTGCATTGGTGGTGGCCGAAACGTTCGAACAGGCTAGAGCCGCTGCTGAATTGGTCACCGTCAATTATGCAGCCGCAGAGGGCGCCTTCAATCTCGCCAGCACCCGCGAATCGGCGGCGCCCACCACAGAAATGCCGGACGTCACCCATGGCGATTTTGCCGGTGCGTTCGCGTCAGCGCCCGTGCAACTGGACGAGACCTACACCACCCCCGATCAGGCCCACGCGATGATGGAACCCTTCGCCTCGATGGTCTCATGGGAAGGCGACCAACTGACGGTGTGGACGTCCAATCAAATGATCGACTGGTCTGTCAGCGATCTGGCGACCACCCTCGGTATACCGAAGCAAAACGTGCGGCTGATTTCGCCCTACATTGGCGGTGGCTTTGGCGGCAAGCTGTTCATCCGGGCGGACGCGGTGCTCGCAGCCCTCGGCGCGCGCCTGGCCGGCAGACCGGTGAAAGTCGCACTGGCGCGCCCAATGATGTTCAACAATTCCACCCACCGCCCGGCGACCATCCAACGCATCCGCATCGGCGCCACTCGCGACGGCAAGATGACCGCCATCGGCCACGAAAGCTGGTCCGGCGATTTGCCCGGCGGCAAAGTCGAGCGGGCCGCGCAACCGAGCAAACTGTTGTATGCCGCCGAAAATCGACGGGTGACGATGCGCCTGTCAACGCTTGATTTGCCTGAAGGCAATGCCATGCGCGCACCGGGTGAAACGCCCGGCCTGATGGCACTGGAAATCGCCATGGACGAGATGGCGGAAAAACTCAAGCTCGACCCCATCGAGTTTCGGATTCTCAACGACACGCAGGTCGATCCGACCCACCCTGACCGGCCTTTTTCAACGCGGCAACTGGTCGGATGCCTGCGCAACGGGGCCAACCGTTTTGGTTGGAACAAGCGTCATGCGCAACCGGGCACGCAGCGCGATGGCCGCTGGCTGATCGGCATGGGTGTGGGTGTCGCGTTTCGCAATAACCTCCAGGTGAAATCCGGGGCACGCGTTCGGCTGGATGATCAGGGAAACGTGACGGTGGAAACCGACATGACCGACATCGGCACCGGGAGTTACACGATCATCGGCCAGACGGCGGCAGAAATGATGGGCGTGCCACTCGATAAAGTGGTCGTGCGCCTGGGTGATTCACACTTTCCCGTGTCGTCCGGATCCGGTGGGCAGTTCGGCGCCAACTGTTCGACGGCAGGCGTGTACGCAGCCTGCGTCAAGCTCCGCGAGGCGGTTGCGCAACGCCTGGGCGTCAATGCCGACGAAGTGGTGTTCATCGACGGTGAGGTGCGTGTCGGCGGGAAAATAGTGCCATTGGGCAGCGTCGCGCAAGGCGGGGAGATCGTCGCCGAAGACGCCATCGAGTTCGCTGAACTGAGCAATAAGTACCAGCAATCCACCTTCGGCGCGCACTTTGTCGAAGTCGCTGTCGACGTCGCGACGGGAGAAACCCGCGTGCGACGGATGCTGGCCGTGTGCGCGGCCGGGCGCATTCTCAACCCGATCTCGGCGCGCAGCCAGGTGATTGGTGCGATGACAATGGGGGTCGGTGCGGCATTGATGGAGGCGTTGGTGGTGGACCAGCGTCAGGGCTTCTTCGTCAATCACGATCTGGCGGGGTATGAAGTGCCGGTGCACGCGGATATACCGCATCAGGAAGTGATTTTCCTCGATGAGACCGACCCGATGTCATCACCGATGAAAGCCAAAGGTGTCGGGGAATTGGGTCTCTGTGGTGTCAGCGCGGCCATTGCCAACGCGATCTATAACGCCACAGGTGCGCGCGTTCGGGACTACCCGATCACCCTGGACAAGATCCTGGATAAATTACCGCCAATGATTTGAATGACTCGCGCCCGCAATCCGTATGGATTTGGCCGAACTGCTGTACCCAGCCGGTGCCTGCGGTGACGATCAACGTCTGCCCGATCCTCTTCAATTTACCCGCTGCTCACTCCTCTGATTAGCCGCTAGAATCAGTTAAGACCTATGAGGGAGCCTCATGAATGCTTCGGGAAAACGCCAATGATTTGCTCGCCTTCCTTGCGGTTGCACGGGAGCGAAGTTTTACCAAGGCGGCCGGTAAGCTCGGTGTTTCCCAGTCGGCGCTGAGCCATACGATTCGCGACCTGGAAGCACGATTGGGGCTGCGCCTGCTGACGCGCACGACACGCAGCGTGTCGCCCACCGAGGCCGGTCAGCGCCTGTTGGAAACGGTTGGTCCGCACTTCGAAGAAATCGAGATCGAACTGGCCGCGCTGAGCGTTCTGCGGGACAAACCGGCGGGTAAAATCCGCATCAATGCGATGGACCATGCGTTGGAGTTCATCCTCTGGCCGGTATTGAAACCCTTTCTGGCGCAGTACCCGGACATCTCGGTAGAAGTGTGCTGCGACTACGGCTTCGTCGACATCGCCGCCGAGGGGTTCGATGCGGGTGTGCGTTTGGGCGAGGACGTGGCGCAGGGCATGATCGCGACTCGCATCGGGCCGGACATGCGCATGCGGGTGGTGGGCTCCCCGGCGTACTTTGCCAACCGCTCGAAACCGCTGACGCCGCGGGATTTGACGGAGCACTCGTGCAATAACCTGCGGCTGCCCACCCACGGCGGCTTGTACGCCTGGGAGTTTAAAAAGGCTCAGGAAAGCCTGAATGTCCGGGTGTCGGGGCAGGTCACGTTTAACGGTGTGTACCAGCTCCTGCACGCAGCACTCGACGGTTTCGGCTTGAGCTACATTCCGCAAGACCTGGTAGCACCACACATTGCAGCAGGCCGACTGGTGCCAGTGCTTGAAGACTGGTGTGCACCGTTTGCCGGGTTCCATCTGTATTACCCCAGCCGTCGCCAAGCCTCGCCCGCGTTTGCACTGCTGCTGGATGCGCTACGTTATCGAACCTGAAACCGCACCGGAATGTCGCGTGATGGTAAAAACGCCTTCGCGAGCGGGCTCGCTCCCACAGTAGAGCTTCAATGAGCACAAAATCGGGGTGCAACGAAGGTCCAGTGTGGGAGCGAGCCTGCTCGCGAAGGGCATTGGCGTCATAAGTAGCACGGCACGCTAGCGTTGCGGCGCAACCATTCGAAACCGGATATTGATGTCGTCGGAAACCACGCTATCGGCCCATTCGCCTTCGCCGACTTTGAAGTCGCTACGCTTGAGCGTTAGCTGGCCATCGAAGATTCCGATGGCGTTCGCCGCCTTCAGCAGGACAGGAACGGCTACCTCACGGGTTATACCTCTGAGCGTGAGTTTGCCGGTGATCGTGTAATGGTTTTTGCCTTGGGCTTTTACGCCGGTCGATTCAAACGTCGCCACCGGATACGTTGCCGTGTCAAACCACGCGGGCTTTTGCAGTTCTGTGTTGGCCTGTTCGCTGCCGGCATCGATGCTGTCGAGCTGAATGGTGAGCGCGGCATGGCCGACGGCGGGGTTCGCCGTGTCGAAATCAAGCGTGGCCTTGAACTTGCCAAACGTGCCATACACCCGCGAGCTGAACTGGTTATAGGTGAAGGAGATCGTGCTGGCGGTCTCATTCACTTGCGTGTATTCGACCGCGTGGGCGCGGGGCAAGAAGCCGAAAGTGAGCGCGGCGGCCAATACAGCGAACCGAGGGAATCGAGAAGTCATGGGATTGTCCGATCGGGGGCTACGCCAAGAGCTGAGATGCCCGCACACACGGGCCAGCGACAGATGGACTTAAGCAAAGAACTGCTCTTTATTCCACCCCCCGCCGAGACTTGCGACTCTCTGGCGGCATCGGGCGTTTCCTGTCGATCTGACGGTGTCCGACATCAAGCGCCTGCGTCTATACCAACCGCTCGATTTTCTGATGCTGCCAAACCCATTTGTAGTACAGCGTCTGCAACACCAGCATCCCCAGATAAGCCACCGGAAATGCCATCCACACACCCTGCAACCCGAACTGCTGGTCCAGCACATACGCCACCGGCAATTGCACCAGTACCACACAAATAATCGAAACGGCCATCGGCACCAACACCGTGCCACTGGCACGCATGATGCCGCCGATGATCGCCTGGAAACCAAACACCAACATACTCCAAAGCATGATGTGCAGCAGGTGCTCCGCCTTCGCTCGAGTGGAATCTTCCGTGAGGAACAACCCCAGCAGCCAGTGCGACAACCCATAACCCAACAGCACCAACCCACCGGTCAGACACACATTGATCATCAACCCTGTGCGCAGAATCAGCGCCAGGCGTTCAAGGCGCCCTGCCCCGATGGCCTGAGCGCCGAGAATCGACGCCGTGATCGCAATCGACAGCGCCGGAAACTGCACGTAATTGACGATCTGCGTCACCGCGCCATAGGCCGCCGTCGCCTGAGAGCCGTGCTGATTCACCAACGCCAGAATCACCAACTCCGACAATGACAACACCACCATCTGCAACCCGGTCGGCAAGCCGATGCGCAGCACTTTGCCGAGAATCACCCCATCCAGCCGCATCGCCGCCAACATCTCCCGATCCGGCGCCAACGGATGGCCCTTGCGAATCAACCGCCAGGCCAGCCAGCCCATTGCCGACAAGTTGCCCGCCAACCCGGCATACGCCGCGCTTTGAATCCCCATCATCGGCAGCCCGAACCAACCGCGAATCAACGCTGGCGTCAGCGCCAGCCCAATACACGTCGACACCACCAGCGCCACCAGCGGCGACACCGTGTCGCTCACCCCACGCAGCAGCTGGGTGAACAGCACGTACACCAACAGCGACGGCATGATCCACATCATCACGTGGGCGTAGGACACAGCGTCGTCGAGTACGTCTGCCGGCGTTCCCAGGCCTTGCAAGGCAGCTCTTGCGAACACGCTACCCAATACCGCGGCCACCAGGCCGATGATTGCCCCCAGCAGCAAGGTGGTTGCGGCGATGGCTTTCACCAAATGCGGTTCCCGCGCGCCCCAGGCTTGGCCGATGAGCACACCCGCACCCGAGCCGAGGCCGATGATCAGGGCGATGAAGAAAAATACGATGGGGAACATGCCCGATACGGCTGCCAGAGCTTGGGTGCCGAGCATTTGGCCGATATAGATGCTGTTGACGGTGCCCGTCATGGATTGGAGGAAATTGGAGAGAACCATGGGGGCGAGGAAAAGGAGGTAGGTTTTCCAGAGGGGGTGTTGGGTGGTCGGGGTTTGCATTGGGTGGAAGTCCAGCTCGGCTGCGGGAATAGGATTCTAGAGGATAGCGTCAGCGACAATACACAAAATGCAGTGAATAGCTCGGAGCTGGTTCGATCGTTTCAGCAAAGTGGAGAAGAAGGTCCTAGGACTGCATAAAAGTTCCTACATAAAGCTCGGAATCGGTAACCTTGCCGACCGTTCCTATGAAGCTTATAGTCCGCCCCGTCGCCCAAATGGCGGCCAGGTTTGGCGACCTGCAGATCGGATCAGTTCCTTAAATCTGATTCGGAGCGCCACCTATGGAAAGATACATGCCCCTCACCGGAATCGACCTGATCCCGGCCTCCCTGCTCATCGACACCGAAGCTCCACTCGACGTCCTTCAAGCCACCGCTGACTACCGCATTCGCGCCGTCACCCAAGTGCTGGAAAACATCGCCTTCCGCGCCGAAATTGGTTGCGACACGGTGGTGCTGTCGGACTTTTCCAAACTGCTGGCCATTCCATTGCGCGATGGTTGTGATCGGCCGACGCTTGCGAGCCCAAGCGGCTGAGTAAATGAAAACGGGCGCCTTATTGGTGTAAGGCCAGTGTAGGAGCGAGCTTGCTCGCGATGGACTCAAAGCGGCGCGTTTATTCAGAAAACACGCGTTATCGTTAACGTCCATCGCGAGCAAGCTCGCTCCTACACTGGCATTAAACCCATTTTCGGCCTAAGCAGGCTTTGACGACGAACCCCGTCCCTGCGTAGCGGTCAAAGCAGGTGATGGCACCGCCGATGATCAAAACTGCTGGTTGCTTCATTCAAGGGCGAAGCCAGTCGTTCACACACTTTAGGGTGCGCCGGATAATTTTCAGTAGGCTCTTCTGCAGGGGGACAGACGCTAACTGCTGCTCATATCCAATGCTCCCGAACTGGAGTACGAAAATGACTCAGTCAATGCGCTTTTTCCTATCGATCGTCCTCGCGACCGCCTCACTGGCGTCGGCGAGTTTTCTGAACACTGCGGGAGCGGCAACCGCCGAGGATCTGAATAGCGAATCTCACCTAGCGTTGCAACGGCTCTACAAAGCCACACCCGCTGCCGAAGCCATTTCACACAAAGCCAAGGCGATACTTGTCTTCCCGAAAATCATCAAGGCGGGCCTTGTGTTTGGTGGTAGCTATGGCGAAGGCGAATTGTTGGAGGGCAAGAACGTAGACGGTTACTACAACTCCGTAACCGGGTCATGGGGGCTGCAGGCAGGCGCCCAGTCGTACGGCTACGCGGTATTCCTGATGACCGACAAAGCCCTGAAGTACATACGCGAAACCAAGGGCTGGGAAATCGGCGTAGGCCCAACAGTTGTCGTGGTGGATGAAGGGGCCGCGAAGAACCTGTCCAGCTCCACGCTGAAGGACGAAGCCTACGCGTTCATTTTCGACCAGCAGGGGTTAATGGCTGGGGTCAGCATCGAAGGAACGAAGATTTCCCTGATCAAGCGCTGAAGCCGACCGTCTGGCGCACGGATGCGCCAGTCAACAAAAGTCCTGGACAGTGCAGCCCAGGATAAAGGCGATAAATCCATTTTCGGATTGAACCGCCTCCTTCTTGCTGAAAAATCAGGAGGCGAACAATGAGCAAACAACCTCAACCCCGTAGCCGTTCCAACCCTCAGCCCAGATCGCGCCCCGTTGTGCCTGACCTGCCCAGCAAAACCGGCAACAAATCCGGGGGCTTACGCGGTAACTATCCGTCGAAGAAATCAAAGTGAGTTCAGCGTACGGCCGGCTTTGCGGTTGAGACTGTTGTGCTTCCCTGTCAGCCGTTATAGAGGATCAGCGGGATTTCTAGATACCGATATCCCGGCTTTACTCAACCCTTTGGCGTCGTGATCACCTGGAATCGAGGTCGCGGTTGCTCTGGCTTTACTCAACCCTTTGGCGTTGTGATCACCAGGAATCGAGGTCGCGGTTGCCCTGGCTTTACTCAACCCTTTGGTGTTGTGATCACCAGGAGTCGTGGTCGCGATTGCCCTGGCTTTGGCTATGCCGCGAGTATCTTTGGAATGGGCGATGCCTGAAGTCGTCGCGCCATGACCTCGATCACTATTGCGATCACTGCCGTAGCGATTTCCGCTTACACCATGGTCGCGAACAGCCTTGCCCGCATGATCGCTGGCCAGTCCATTGCCGTGGCCATCACTGTCAGCGTCGCCGGCATGACTTGAACCGCTGTGACCGGCGCCCATACCGCCGCCATGGCCACCGCCTATACCGCCGCCATGGCCACCGCCATTTCCACCGCCACCGCCACCGCCATTTCCACCGCCACCGCCGCCGCCACCACCACCACCACCACCACCACCGTCCTTCGCGAAGGCGGAGTTCATGATGGACAGATCAGCAGGGAGTAACGGAGCGGCCGCAAGCATCAGGGCGCATGACATTACAGCAATGAGACTCTTGTTCTTTAAAAGCATGACTGCTTCCCTAGGGTTGTTATCGCGTACTTATGACGCGTTAAGCCCCAGACAGTTCAAAATCCTGCGACAGACGGAATGCAGTGCGCATTAACCCAATCAATACACCGCCAGAAGAGGCTACCCTTATCTTTCCCCTGCGTGCCCGTGAAGCGTGCTGTCCTGGAAAGGTTGAGCCGATGCCTTCGAGCGACCTGGCGGTCGCTCGAAGGTGCTCTTGTTACTTCAGGTTACCGCTGAGGAACTGTTGCAGACGCTCGCTCTTGGGGTTGCCCAGTACGTCCTCGGGTGCGCCCTGCTCTTCCACGCGCCCCTGGTGCAGGAACAGCACCTGGTTCGACACCTTGCGGGCGAAGCTCATTTCGTGGGTCACCATGATCATGGTGCGACCTTCTTCGGCCAGCCCCTGAATCACCTTGAGTACCTCGCCCACCAGCTCCGGGTCGAGCGCAGACGTCGGTTCGTCGAACAGCATGATCTCCGGCTCCATGCTCAGGGCCCGGGCAATGGCGACGCGCTGCTGCTGACCACCCGAGAGAAACGCCGGGTACTGATCGGCGACCCGCGACGGCAGTCCCACCTTGTCGAGATACCGACGAGCGCGCTCCTCGGCGTCCTTCTTGCTGACCCCCAGCACCCGGCGCGGGGCCATGGTGATGTTTTCGAGCACGGTCATGTGGCTCCACAGGTTGAAATGCTGGAACACCATCGCCAGGCGCGTGCGCAGGCGTTGCAGTTCATCGGCATCCGCCACGCGCATGCCGTGGCGGTCATGGACCATGCGAATCGGTTGGTTGTCCAGGCTCATGGCGCCGTCGTTGGGCGTTTCCAGGAAGTTGATGCAACGCAGAAAGGTGCTCTTGCCCGAACCACTGGCGCCGATCAGGCTGATCACGTCGCCGGTTTTGGCGTTCAGCGAAACACCCTTGAGGACTTCGTGGTTGCCGTAGCTTTTATGCAGGTTTTCAACGGTCAGTTTGTACATGTGCAAGCTTCCTGAATTAATGAGCCGGGCCGAGGAAAGACAGCCAGCGGCGTTCGGCCAGGCGGAACAAACCGACCAGAGAGAAAGTGACGGCCAGGTAGATGATTGCGGCGATACCGAACGACTGGAAGGTCAGGAAGGTTGCCGAGTTGGCGTCCCGAGCAACCTTGAGGATGTCCGGCACGGTGGCGGTAAACGCCACGGTGGTCGAATGCAGCATCAGGATCACTTCGTTGCTGTAGTACGGCAACGAGCGGCGCAGAGCCGACGGCATGATGATGTAGGCATACAGCTTCCAGCCGCGCAGGCCATAGGCCTTGGCCGCCTCGACTTCGCCGTGGTTCATGCTGCGGATCGCCCCGGCGAAGATTTCCGTGGTGTAGGCGCAGGTGTTCAGGGCAAAAGCCAGAATGGTGCAGTTCAACGCATCGCGAAAGAACGCATCAAGTAACGGCTGGGCGCGTACTGCAGCAAAGCTGTAGATGCCGGTGTAGCAAATCAGCAACTGGATATACAGCGGCGTACCGCGAAACAGGTAAGTGTAGAACTGCACCGGCCAGCGCACCCAGACATTGGACGACACCCGGGCAATCGACAACGGAATCGACATCACAAAGCCGAAGAAGATCGAGGCACTGAGCAACCAGAGGGTCATGGCCAGCCCGGTGATGTGACTGCCGTCCTGGTAAAGGAACGGTCGCCAGTATTCCTGCAGTAGTTCGATCATCGTACGGCCTCCCGGGTGCCTGCGGCGTACACGATTTCCAGCCGACGCAAGACGTAATTCGAAGCGGTGGTAATCACCAGGTAGATCAAGGCGGCCAGCACCAGGAAGAAGAACAACTGATAGGAGCTCTTGCCCGCATCCTGGGCCACCTTGACCAGATCGGCCAGACCGATGATCGAGACCAGTGCAGTGGCTTTGAGGATCACCATCCAGTTATTGCCAATGCCCGGCAGGGCAAAGCGCATCATTTGCGGGAACACCACGAAGCGAAAACGCTGGGCGCGGGTCAGGCCGTAGGCGGTGGCCGCTTCCATCTGGCCGCGGGGCACGGCGAGGATCGCGCCACGGAAGGTCTCGGTGAAATACGCCCCGTAGATGAAGCCCAGGGTGATGACCCCGGCACCGAACGGGTTGATCTCGATATAGTCCCAACCCAGGGCTTCGGTCAGGCTGGTCAGCCAGGTTTGCAGGCTGTAGAAAATCAGCAGCATCAGCACCAGGTCCGGCACCCCGCGGATCAGCGTGGTGTAGGCCTGCGCCGGGACGCGCAGCAAAGCTGACTTGGAAAGCTTGGCACTGGCGCCGATCAGGCCCAGGCCCACGCTCACCAGCAAGCACAGAAAGGATAATTTGACAGTCATCCAGGAGCCTTGCAGCAACAGCGGGCCGAAGCCCTTAAGGCTGAAGCCGGACAGTCCCAGAATCTGCAGTAGGTTTTCGAACATTGCGCAGCCCTTTGGCAATCAAGAAAGCGCCCATCCGGGATGGGCGCAGGGTCATTACTTGCCGCTGTAAAGGTTCAGGTCACCGAAGTGCTTCTGCTGGACGGCCGCGTAGGTGCCGTTGTCATGCAGCGCCTTGATGCCCTTGTCCAGCAAAGCCTTGAGCTCGGCGTTGCCTTTGGTGATGCCCACTGCGGTTTTCGCTGGCAGCAACTCGCTGTCGACCGGCTTGCTGATTTCAAAGCCGGCACCTTGCGGCGACTTCAAAAAGCCCAGTTCGGCTTGCAGCATGTCCTGGATCGAGGCATCGAGGCGGCCGGAGATCAAGTCGGTATAGACCTGGTCCTGGTTGGCGTAGGCCTGGGTCTCGACACCGGCCTTGTCCAGTACGGCCTTGGCGTAGGCTTCCTGGATGGTGCCCTGCTCATAGCCGATCTTCTTGCCCTTGAGCGAAGCCGGATCAATGCCGATGGCATTGCCTTTCTTGTACACCAACGCGGTCGGGCCGGAGAACAGCTCGCTGGAGAAGTCGATGACTTTCTCACGGGCAGGCGTTGCGGTCATGGAGGAGATCACGCCGTCGAACTTGTTGGCCTTGAGGCCCGGAATCATGCCGTCGAAATCGCTTTCAACCCATTTGCACTTGACCTTCAGCTCGGCGCAGATCGCATTGCCCAGGTCGATATCGAAGCCCACCAGGCTGCCATCGGCGGCCTTGGATTCGAAGGGCGCGTAGGATGGATCGACACCAAAACGCAGTTCCTTGTATTCCTTGGCCAGGGCCGAGCCGGCAGCCACACACAATGCCAATGCAGAAAGGGTCAGAAATGCTTTTTTCATTGTTTTAATTTCCAAGGTCTATCGAAAGCGCTTGTGGCGCAATTGCAGGGGTACTGCGAGGCGAACCATCTTATGCACACGCACTTACTTGTACAGACAAGCATATGCAATCGTCTGGCCAATTCGTTGCGTGGCCGCCGATAAAAGTGCACGAAGCTGTCTGGGACGGGGCTTTCCAATAGTAGAGCGCAGGGCGGACACAGCCGTAAGGCTGTTACCGCCGCTGGATTTTGTACGCAGTTGGGGTGCGCGGTAACAAAAAATGAGAAGCCTCAGTCACCGACCTCAGCCATACGGACGCCGCTTGTCAGCGAGAGGGTACTTAAAGGGCTAACGGGAAAAAGCCACTGGAAGGTGGCCCCTACCGGTTAATCAAAAGCACCGTTGAGCACTTCGTAGATGAGCCCGGTTGCCAGCGCGACCAGTATCAAGTCGGTGCCAGCTTGCTGCCATTCATAGCCATCATAATGAGGCAGCCTGCCGTTCAACCGGCCATCCAGCTTTTTGGCAATCCCGGGGGGAAGCGGCTTGCCTCGAGCGAGGTTCTTTTGAATGCCGGGTGGCAATGCAGGTCCGGGGCTCCAGTAGTCCCGATATCCGCCAACAATCCCAAGTACGCCTGCGTGATTGATACTTGGGCCATTATCCCAATTGCCCCCCCCGGAATTTTTACCTTTGTTTGCATGACCTCCCTGGTTGCCATGAACCTGGTTGTTTTGCGAATTTCCATTGCCGTTTCCCTTTCCATTACCGGGGTCGGCTAATGCAGTCGCTGAGCCGGATACCAGGGCAAGGCATGTAATTGCTGCAATCAATGAGCGGGATCTGAGCATGAGTCGTTCCTTCAATATGGCGGGATATTTCTTGGTAAATTTAGACGCTATCAACGCTTTGGGTTCCATGCACTCCCTCCGACGCTCGAATTTTCGGAAGTACGGCCGGCTTTGCAACGGTGCCGGCCAGAGAAAATCAGTTTCCGTGAAGCGTTTGTACTTCAAACAGGTCAGCTCACACTGGATGCGGAGCCCCCTCCAATACACAGGTAATGTGAACTTTTAAACCTTCAAAAGTTAAGTTTATTTTATCCACCCGTCACAATTTGATACGTATAATTTTCCCCGCCCAGAAACCCATTTCAACCCACCAAAGGAGCGTCCGGCCATGGACCCTGCCCATTCTCGGTGGGTCATGCATACACAAGCCAGGCGTAATAAAGCCGAGCGCAGCGTTTGACCCGGCAATTTCCCTTGCTGATTTCACGTGCCGTTTCTGCTTCTGCCTTCAGCGTTCGTTTGCGTGACCTCACTTCATTGTTTTACCAACCCTCAAGAGTGTGCTGTGCTTTGACTGCGTACTGAGCAGATTTAGACGCGTGCGCTCAAGAAAGTGTTGGCTTGTGGTCATGCACCTTACTCAGAACGCTGTTGGAATCACTGAATATGAACAAGATATTCCGTCATTACATCCCGGCCACGACCCTGCGATTACTGCCTAACCGCTGGGATCTGGTCGCCTTGCCGCTGGTCATCGGCTTCTTGCTGTTTTTCTCGATTGCCGCACGGGAAACCTGGGCGCCGATGTCCACCTTGCAGGGTGAGGTCATCTCACTCGACCCGGCCAGCCTGCCCGAATATGCGATGCGCACCACCCTGCGCATGCTCGCAGCAATGGCTGCGTCCCTGGTCTTTACCTTGCTCTACGGAACCCTGGCGGCCAAGAGCCGCCGGGCCGAGAAACTGTTGGTGCCGGTGCTGGATATCCTGCAATCGGTGCCGGTGCTGGGCTACATCTCGTTCACTGTGACGTTTTTTCTGCTGTTGTTTCCAGGGCGGGTGCTCGGCGCTGAATTCGCTGCCATTTTTGCCATCTTCACCAGCCAGGCCTGGAACATGACATTCAGTTTCTACCAGTCACTGCGCATGCTGCCCCGTGACTTGGAGGAAGTGGCCAGCAACCTTCAACTCTCCGGCTGGCAAAAGTTCTGGAAGCTCGACGTGCCGTTCGCCATTCCGGGACTGGTCTGGAACATGATGATGAGCATGTCCGGTGGCTGGTTCTTCGTGGTGGCCTCCGAAGCCATCACCGTCGGTGACAAGTCCGTCATGCTCCCGGGCGTGGGTTCGTACCTGGCCGTCGCCATCCAGCAGCAAGACCTGCATGCCGTGGCTTACGTGATCCTGGCGATGATCGCGGTCATCCTGATTTACGACCAGTTCCTGTTCCGGCCACTGGTGGCCTGGGCCGACAAGTTCCGCATGGAAAACACCGCCTCCCAGGCCGGCGCGCCGGAATCATGGGTGTTGAAGCTGATCCAGCGCACTCGCATGGTCCAGCGCATCTTGCGCCCCTTCACCCGCACGCTCAGCCGAATCGGCAACCGCCGCTTCAGCCTGTCGCGCTCAACCCATAACGCTGCGCCATCGAACCCGGCCACTTCACGGCTGATCGATTGGGTGTGGGGCACGCTGATTGCCGTGTTGACCCTCTACACGCTGTACCACATCGGCCTCTACATGAGCAGCGAAGTGACTCTCGGTGAGGTCGGTCACGTGCTCGGCATGGGGCTGATTACCTTGCTGCGTGTGGTGTTGTTGATTGCCGTGGCCTCGCTGATTTGGGTGCCGCTGGGCGTGATGATCGGTCTGCGCCCGCACCTGGCAGAAAAAATCCAACCGCTGGCGCAGTTCCTCGCGGCCTTCCCCGCCAACCTGCTGTTCCCGGTGTTTGTCATCGTGATTCTGCGTTACCAGTTGAACCCGGACATCTGGCTGAGCCCGCTGATCGTGCTGGGGACGCAGTGGTACATCTTGTTCAACGTGATTGCGGGTGCCAGCGCGTTCCCGAACGACTTCCGCGAAGCGGCGGTCAACTTCCGCATTCGCGGCTGGCTGTGGTGGCGCAAAGTGATGCTGCCGGGCATCTTCCCGTATTACGTGACCGGCGCGATTACTGCCTCTGGCGGGGCGTGGAACGCCAGTATCGTTTCCGAGTTCGTTTCA
Source organism: Pseudomonas sp. IT-P253 (assembly GCF_949768125.1). Lineage (NCBI taxonomy): Bacteria > Pseudomonadati > Pseudomonadota > Gammaproteobacteria > Pseudomonadales > Pseudomonadaceae > Pseudomonas > Pseudomonas sp. IT-P253. The sequence continues at coordinate 70,569 of NZ_CATKPT010000013.1, forward strand.
TGGGGACAGGACAAGGTCGTGGCACACGGCCTGGGCGCTTACATCGCCCAGAACACGGCCGCCGGTGACTTCCCTAAAATCACTCTGGGTGTGGTGGTGATGTCGCTCTTTGTCGTGGCCTTCAATCGTGCGGTATGGCGGCCGATGTACGCCATTGCTGAAAACAAACTCCGTCTCAATTAACGGGATTCGATGTCATGAATACCTTTACAGAACACACACAGGCATCCCCCGAAATCTACGCGCTGAACAACGTGAGCCGGGCGTTTGGCAAGGGCAAGGACGAGTTGCAAGTGCTCAGCGATGTAGACCTGACCCTGCGCGAAGGCGAGATCGTCGGCATGTTGGGCCGCTCCGGATCGGGCAAATCCACCTTGCTGCGCATCATTGCCGGCCTGATACCGCCATCGTCGGGTGAGGTCCGGTACAACGGTGCCCTGCTCACCGGGCCGGCCGAAGGTGTGGCGATGGTCTTTCAGACCTTTGCGCTGTTCCCTTGGCTGACCGTCCTCGAAAACGTAGAGGCAGGCCTTCAGGCACTGCAGGTCGAACGCAGGGCCGCCCGCAAGCGTGCACTGGCGGCGATCGACCTGATCGGCCTTGATGGTTTCGAAAACGCCTATCCGCGGGAATTGTCCGGCGGTATGCGGCAACGGGTCGGCTTTGCCCGAGCCCTGGTGGTGAACCCAACCCTGCTGTTGATGGATGAGCCGTTCTCCGCACTGGACGTGCTGACCGCCGAAACACTGCGCACCGACCTGCTGGACTTGTGGAGCGGTGAACAACTGCCGATCAAATCCATCCTGATCGTGACTCACAACATCGAAGAAGCCGTTTTGATGTGCGACCGCATCCTGGTCCTGTCATCAAACCCCGGGCGGGTCGTCGCCGAAATCAAAGTGCCTTTCGAGCATCCACGCAACCGACTGGACCCCACCTTTCGGCAAATGGTCGACGACATCTATGCCTTGATGACAGACCGCCGTCGCGCCGACGCCAGCACCGGCAAAGCCGAACTGAAAATGGGCAGCCCGCTACCGGAAGTCTCCACCAACCTCATCGCCGGCCTGATCGAAACCCTGGCCGCCGAGCCCTATAACGGTGAGGCAGGCCTGCCCGACGTCGCAGAACGGGGCTTGCTGGAGGTGGACGACCTGTTCCCGGTCGCTGAAATGCTCGAACACCTGGGCTTCGCCGAACTCAAGGGCGCCGACATCACCCTCACCGAGGCCGGCAGGCTGTTCGCTGACTACGGTACCCAAGAACGCAAAACCCTCTTTGCCGAACACCTGGTCAAACACGTGCCACTGGCTGCCCGCATTCGGAAGGTTTTGCAGGAACGAAACGGCCACCGCGCGCCGCGGGTGCGTTTCGAGCAGGAACTGGAAGACTCTCTGACCGATGCGTTTGTGGAAAAAACATTGGAGAGCGTGATCACCTGGGGGCGATACGCTGAAATTTTCTCCTATGACGACCACACCGAGACCTTCAGCCTGGAAGATGTTGAAGGCAGCGTTTAGCCCTTTACGCGCCATAGGGTGAACGTTCAAACAGGGTACATTCTGTGCCCTGTTTTGTGGATCCGGCATCGGTTCTATCGTCCAGCCAGAGATCGCTTTGCGGCAGATGCACCTGCCACGCAAAGCAGATTATCGAGGCAAAGGCAGTGCCGTAGTGTACTTGATCTGCTCCATGGCAAAGCTTGATGTGATGTTGGAAAGTCCGTCGACGCTCGTGATCAGCTTCTTGTAGAAAGTGTCATAGGCGGCAATGTCGCTGACCACGACGCGCAACATATAGTCCCAATCCCCCGACATCCGATAGAACGCCATCACTTCCTCGAACTGCGACACGGTCTTGGCGAATGTATCCAGCCAGACCTTGTCATGACGCTGGGTCTTGATCTGCACCAGCACCGATAGCCCAAGGCCCAGCAGGACTGGGTCCAGCAGGGCAACTTTGGCTCTGATATAGCCCTCTTTCTCGAGCTTTTTGATCCGCTTCCAGCAGGGGGTCGTCGAAAGGTTGACAGCTTCAGCCAGATCTTTGAGGGGCATGTCGGCATCGCGTTGCAGGAGCGAGAGGATATGGCGATCAAAACTATCCATTTTTTCTTCTTTATCTCTAGTACATAGAAAATTTTTCTAAAAAATAGCCTAAGAGCTGAAGAAATGGAAATTAATTTTCGAGTGGGTGGCAGTAGGATTTACACCATGAAAAACGAGCTCGGAGCCACTCAAAAATGAACAAGATCATCGCCACACCCGCCACGCCTCAGGCGATAGTCTTTATGCCGTTGACGCCTGCCGGGGCGAGGAAAACCCTGTGAACGATTGGATCCGTACAGCCATCAGCCGTATCTCCTGCGATCTGCTGCGCTCCGCCGACACCCACATCCACAAGCTGGAAATTCCAGGGTTGAAGGGCATCGACATTTACCTCAAGGACGAGAGCACACATCCAACCGGAAGCCTCAAACATCGGCTGGCGCGCTCGCTTTTTCTGCATGCCATTTGCAGTGGCAAGGTCCGTGAGAGTACCCATGTGGTCGAGGCTTCCTCGGGCAGCACCGCTGTGTCCGAAGCCTACTTCGCCAAACTGCTTGGCCTGCGTTTCACCGCCGTCATGCCGCGCAACACCGCGAGCAAAAAAATAGAGCAGGTCGAACTGCTCGGCGGGCACTGTTACTTCGTTGATCATTCGTCAGAGGTCTATGCCCAGGCGCAGCGCCTGGCGCGCGAAAGCGACGGGCACTATATGGACCAGTTTACCTACGCCGAGCGGGCAACGGATTGGCGTGGCAACAACAATATTGCCGACAGTATCTTCCAGCAGATGACCGGCGAGGCGCACCCCATCCCCCACGCAGTCGTCATGAGCGCAGGGACTGGCGGCACCACTGCCACCATCGGTCGCTACATCCGCTACAAGGGTCACGCTACTCAATTGATAGTGGTGGACCCGGAGCACTCGGTTTTCTATGACAGCTATCGAACAGGCGACTCCAGTCTTACCGGCAGCAAAGGCAGTCGCATAGAAGGCATCGGTCGCCCCCAGGTTGAGCCGTCCTTCCTGCCCGACGTAATCGACGACATGCTCAAGATCCCCGACGCGGCCAGCATCGCCACCCTCTATTGGCTGGAGAAGGTACTCGGCAAGAAACCAGGGGGTTCCACCGGTACCAATATGTGGGGCGCGCTGAAAGTCGCATCGCGGATGCAGGAGCAAGGCCTGCAAGGTTCTATCGTGACCCTGATGTGCGATAGCGGCGACCGCTATCTGGACACCTATTACGACCGCGACTGGGTCGCTCGCAACATCGGCGACATCACACCCTATGCGAAACAACTCGATCGCTACCTTTAATACACGCGAGCCATTGCTGACTATGAGCCAGAACAAGAGCAATTTTTCGACCCAAGTGATCCACGCCGGCGAACAGTCGACCTATGCCGACAATACAATTTTTCCGGCAATCGTCACGTCCAGTTCGTTCATCAAGCGCAGCCTCGACGACAACCCGGAGTACGCCTACGGGCGAGTGGGTAACCCAACCCGCCATGCCTATGAGAGCTGCATCGCGCAGTTGGAGCGCGGCTTCGGTGCCGTGGCCTGCGCCTCTGGCCTGGCGGCCACCGCCACCGTGCTTGAGCTACTGCCCAAAGATTCCCATGTGATCGTGATGGCGGGCGTCTACGGAGGCACCTTCCGCCTGATGGAAGACTACCGCAGCAAGACTTCGGGGCTCAGCACCACCTACGTCGACCTCAATGACCTTGAGGCACTGGCTGCCAGCCGCCGCGACAACACCCGGCTGATCTGGATCGAGACACCGACCAACCCTCTGCTGCAACTGGTGGACATCCCGCATGTGACAGCGTTCGCCCGCGTCCACGGCATCCTGACCTGCGTCGACAACACCTTCTGCTCACCCTGGAACCAGCGTCCTATCGAGTATGGCGTCGACCTGGTGATGCACTCGGCGAGTAAATACATCGGCGGGCACTCCGACCTGATCGGTGGTGTGGTAGTGGCCGCCGATGAGCCACTGTTCGCCCGCCTGCGCGGCATCAGCATGGCTATCGGAGCGGTCCAGGGGCCGTTCGACTGCTACCTCGCCCTGCGCGGGCTCAAGACCCTCGACGTACGCATGGAGCGCCAGTGCAGCAATGCGCTACAGATCGCCCGCTACCTCAGCCAGCACCCGCAGGTCGAGGCCGTGTACTACCCGGGGCTGGAAAGCCATCCGCAGCACGAACTGTGCAAACGCCAGATGCGTTCTGGTGGCGCGGTGGTTTCACTGAAGCTCAAGGCCGATCGCAAGGCGATGGCACCCTTCATCGAGCAGCTGTCGATCTTTGTGCTGGCTGATTCCCTTGGCGGGGTGGAGAGCATGATCAACCACTCCTACAGCATGTCGCACAACTCGTTGAGCCATGACCAGAAAATCAGCCTGGGCATCGGCGAGAACCTGATCCGGCTCTCCATCGGCCTGGAACATGTCGACGATCTGATCGCCGACTTGAATGCGGGCTTTGAGCGGCTGCGCACAACCCACGTCGAATAACAAAAAATCCCGATCCACCCACAAGAGGCTCTCGAAGTCCACTGCACTGACGATTCAAAAAACTGGCGTTCCGTTTATCTAACAATAAGGTCTATAAAATGCAAACGAACCGCGTGCTCAAAAAACACTGGAAAACCGCAGTACTGGCACTGACGCTGGCAACCAGTTTCTCTGCTGCAGCTGATCAGCTCAGCGATATCAAGGCTAAGGGTGAGTTAGTTTGTGGTGTGCTCGGAACCGACGAGCCATTCAGCTACATAAAGGACCCGGCGAGTCGCGCAATCGTCGGTTACGACGTCGACATGTGCAATGCCATTGCCGCGAACATCGGGGTCAAACCGGTGCTCAAGCAATTGACGGTCGCCGCACGCATTCCCGAATTGCAACAGGGCCGTGTCGACCTTCTGGCTGCCTCCTTGACCCATAACAAGGAGCGCGAGGCATTGATCAACTTCTCCCTTTCGACCTTCATCACGGGTCAGAAAGTCATGGTCAGGGCTGACAGCGGCATCAGCCAACTCGACCAATTGACTGGCAAGAAGATCTTGACGATCAAAGGCTCCACCATGGAGCAGAGCATCCGTTCGAAGATCGCTGACGCCCAGATCGTATCGTTCGACAGCAACCCTCAGGCCCTGCTCGCCCTGCAACAGGGTAAAGGCTTGGGTTACGCCAACGATGAGACTTCATTGGCCGGCAACTTCGCCAAGCTGGGTGATGCGGCAAAAGATTTTCTGATTCTCCCGACGCCCCTGTCCGCCGAGCACATTGCGCTGGGCATGAGAAAAGGCGAACCCGCCTTCCAGGAGCAGGTGAACAAGACGCTGCGTGATCTGGAGACTTCCGGCAAGGCTGAGACGCTCTTCACCAAGTGGTTTGGCCCTGAGAGCAACATGAAATTCGCCAGCCGCTCATTCAAGATCGAAACCGACAACATCAACTAACTTCATTGAGGGCCCGACCTTTTGGTCGGGCCACGGGGCTATTTATGAATACGTTTGATTTGTCGGTCGTGCTCTCCGGGCAGTATCACGAGTGGCTCGTCAGTGGCTTCCTGTTGTCCATCCAACTCGCGTTGATCTCGCTGACCATCGCCCTGCCGCTGGCAATCGTCATCGCTGTATTGCGCATGGCTCCTTACGCTGCACTCCGGGGAATCGCAATCACCTATGTGGAAGCGATACGCAACGTCCCGCTGCTGGCACACATGCTGTTCTGGTATTTCGGCGCTCCGGAGCTGCTGCCTACTCCTATCAAGGCATGGATCTACCAACACAATATCGAAGCGGTCAGTGCGGTTATCGCCCTGGTGCTGTACACCGCGGCTTATATGTCCGAAGACATCCGCAGCGGCTTGCGTTCCATTCCAAGGGAGCAAATGGAAGCTGGCCGGACCCTGGGCTTTGGCTTCATCAGCACCATGCGCCTGGTCATCCTCCCGCAGTCACTGCGGGTGACAGTGCCACCGTTGATTAGCCAGACACTTAACCTGTGGAAGAACACCAGCATCGCCATGGTGATCGGCGTCGCTGAAATGATGTATCAGGCCCAGCAGGTGGAAAGCTCCACATTCCGGGGTTTCGAATCGTACGCCGTTACCACCGCCGGTTATGTCGGCGTCTCGATCATCATCACGCTGCTGTCCAGCTGGTACCAGCAACGCTATCCCGTACGGAGTGCCTGACGATGCTAGATATCATCCAGAACTACGGGCTTTACTACCTGATCGGCCAGTACCCGAACGGCCCCTTGGGTGGCTTGGCGATGACGTTGATCCTGGCAGCGCTGGCCCTGGTAATGGCCTTCCCTGTCGGGGTATTGCTCGCGCTCTGCCGCCTCAGCCCATATGCACTGTTGCGCGTACCGGTCACAAGCGTGGTGTATGTACTGCGCGGCACACCCTTGTTGATGGTGATTTTCTGGGCCTATTTCCTGCTGCCGACCCTGACCGGCCAACGCACCGATCAATTCGGCACCATGCTGGCGGCCCTGGTGATTTTTGATGGGGTCTACCTCGCAGAAATCATTCGCGCCGGGATTCTGGGATTGCCTCGCGGGCAAATGGAAAGCTCTCGCTCACTCGGCTTTTCGTACCTGGCGACAATGCGCCTGGTCATCATGCCCCAGGCCTTTCGCAACATGCTGCCCTCACTGGTGAATCAGTTTGTCTCCACCATCAAGGAGACCTCGCTGGGTTACATCATCAGCCTCTCGGAAGTGTCGTTCGTCGCCTCCCAGATCAGCGCTCAGTTGCTCACCAAGCCGGTCCAGGTCTATGCCGTGCTCGGCCTCACTTACTTCGTCATGTGCTTCAGCTTGTCGCGCTTCGCCTTCTGGCTGGAAAGACGCCTCGCTGTCCGAACTGCAAAGGTTTAATCCCATGATCAAACTGAAAAACGTTAACAAGTGGTACGGCAACTACCATGCTCTGGCTGACATCAACGAAACCGTCGCCAAGGGTGAGGTGGTCGTGGTCTGCGGCCCGTCCGGCTCCGGAAAGTCGACGATGATTCGTACGCTCAATCGGCTGGAGGCTATCCAGAGCGGGAATATTTTCATCGATGGCGTGGATATCCATGATCGCTCCGTCAGCGTGAACGCATTGCGTAGCGGCATTGGCTTCGTGTTCCAGCAGTTCAATCTGTTTCCGCACCTCACCGTTCTCGAGAACTGCACCCTGGCTCCGCGTCGCCTGCGCAAGCTGGGCGCCAAGGAAGCTGACGATCTGGCCATGAGCTTGCTGGAGCGCGTAGGGCTGGCCCACAAAGCATGCGCCTACCCCTCCGAGTTATCGGGTGGCCAGCAGCAGCGCGTGGCCATCGCCAGGGCATTGGCAATGAACCCTCCGGTGATGCTGTTCGATGAACCCACTTCGGCGTTGGACCCAGAGATGGTCGGCGAAGTGCTTCAAGCAATGAAAAGCCTGGCCAAGGAAGGCATGACCATGGTGTGCGTCACCCACGAGATGGGTTTCGCGCGTGAAGTGGCTGATCGCGTGATCTTCATGGACCAAGGCAAGGTGCTGGAACGAGCAACGCCCGAGTCTTTCTTCCTGCGCCCCGAACACCCTCGCGCACAGCGATTCCTGTCCGATATCCGCTCGCCCTGGGCCGAGAGTGGTATGCCGCAAGCTTGTTGAATGGAGTACAGGGGGCAGGCTCGATAGCCGCCCCCATGAAAATGGAGACAATGACCATGCAATTTCATGTCGAGGCTTTCTTCGACGCCGACAGCTGTACTTACAGTTATCTGGTCAGCGACCCGATGACCCGGCACTGCGCGATCATCGATCCGGTCCTCGACTACGATGCCGCCGCCGCGCGTATCTCGTATTCGAGTGCCGAGCACCTGATCGAACACGTGCGCGCCAACGCGCTCACACTGGAATGGATTCTGGAAACGCACGTGCATGCCGACCACCTCTCGGCTGCCCGCTACCTCAAGCGGCAACTGGGTGGAAAGATCGGCATTGGCGACCGCATTCCTCAGGTACAGAAGACTTTTGCCACGCTGTTCGACGCCGACGATGATGTGTGCCTGGACGGCAGCCAGTTCGACCGTTTGTTCGCCGACAACGAAACCTTCCATATCGGCGCCCTGCCCGTCAGCGTGCTGCATACGCCTGGCCATACGCCGGCCTGCGTGACGTACTTGATCGAAGATGCCGCGTTCGTCGGTGACACGGTGTTCATGCCCGATTGTGGCACTGCCCGCTGCGATTTTCCTGGCGGTGACGCACACCAGTTGTACCGCTCGATCGGCCGGCTGTTCGAGCTGCCAGGCAGCACGCGACTGTTCATGTGCCACGACTACAAAGCGCCCGGCCGCGATGCCTACTGTCACCAGACTACGGTGGACGAGGAGCGCGCGCACAACATCCATATCGGCAAAGGGATCGCCGAGGCTGATTTCGTCACGCTGCGCACGGCGCGGGACAAGACCCTGAACCAACCCAGGCTGCTGCTGCCGTCAGTGCAAATCAACATGCGAGCGGGTGAAACGCCAGCGGCCAGGACCAATGGCATCAGCTATTTGAAGATACCGCTCAATATGTTCTGAATGAGTATCGCAACTCAGGCAGAACGACAGGAATATCCGATTTAAGCAATCGAATGGAATGCAGATGACTACGCTCAAGCACAACGCAACAGCCTCTGGGACCAAAGATGCCTGCGGACGCCCCGATATCACTGCCGACGTTGTCGTCATTGGTGGAGGATCGGCAGGCATCGGGATTGTGGCAAGCCTGCTCAAGCGTATGCCCGACCTGCAGATCACGCTGATCGAACCCAACGACAAGCACTACTACCAGCCGGCGTGGACGCTGGTCGGTGGGGGGGCGTATGACGTGCGCAAGACTGTCAGGCCCATGTCGCAGGTCATCCCGCGCGGCGCAACCTGGATCAAGGCGGCTGTGGTCGAGGTGCTGCCTGATGGAAAACGTCTAGCGCTGAGCAACGGTAAAAGCGTCGCTTATCAAAACCTCATCGTCTGTCCGGGGCTCAGGCTGGCCTGGGAGAAAATCGAAGGGCTGGAGCAAACCCTGGGCAAGAATGGGGTGACGTCCAACTACCGCTATGACCTTTGCACCTACACCTGGCAACTGGTGCAGGGATTGCGCAAAGGCAAGGCCATCTTTTCCCAACCCGGCATGCCGATCAAATGTGCCGGCGCCCCGCAAAAGGCCCTGTACCTTTCCTGCGATCATTGGCAAAAGTCAGGCGCCCTGCAGGACGTGAAGGTCGAGTTCAACCTTGCCGGCGCAGCGCTGTTCGGCGTGGCGGCCTTCGTCCCTCCCCTGATGAAATACATCCAGAAGTATCGAGCGCAGCTGGTATTCGGTTCGAACCTGGTCAAGGTCGACGGCCCGGCCCGGACAGCCTGGTTTGAAAGCAAGGACGAACAGGGCGCCGTCATTCTCCAGGCCAAGACCTTCGACATGCTCCATGTCGTCCCTGCACAGGTGCCCCCCGAGTTCATCCGTACCAGCGCTCTGGCGGACGCCGCCGGTTGGTGCGAGGTGGATCCGGGGACGTTGCAACACAGCCGCTATCCGGAAGTCTTTGCCCTGGGCGATGTGTGCTCTACCAGTAACGCCAAGACCGCAGCCGCCGCCCGCAAGCAAATCGTCGTCGTGGCCGAGAACCTCCTGGCAGTACGCGGCAACCAGCCCATGCCACTGCGCTACGACGGTTATGGGTCATGCCCGCTGACGGTTGAAAAAGGCAAAGTCGTGCTCGCAGAGTTCGGCTACGGCGGGAAACTGCTGCCCACATTCCCCCTGGATGCAACGGTCGCCCGCAAGAGCGCATGGTTCCTCAAAGCACGATTGCTGCCCTGGTTTTACTGGAACGGCATGCTCAAAGGCCGTGAGTGGTTGACCAGCCTTTCCAGGCCAAGTGAGGAGCGAGCATGCTACTGAGTGGAGTGTTCGGGATCGCCATCGGCATCATTCTTGGCCTGACCGGTGCCGGCGGTGGAATTCTGGCCGTACCGGCGCTCGTGATCGGCCTGGGGTGGTCGATGACTGAATCGGCCCCCGTTGCGCTGTTTGCTGTCAGCGCAGCGGCCGCTGTAGGCGCCGTGGACGGTCTGAGGAAAGGCCTGGTACGTTATCGCGCAGCCCTGCTGATGGCGTTGTTGGGGGCCGTATTCTCGCGCCTTGGCGTGCATTTTGCCCACCTGCTGCCCAACGCCGTACTGACGTCCCTGTTCAGCCTGGTCATGGTCATTGTGGCGATACGCATGATTCGACAGGCTAGCGGCAGCTCGGCTAACGCCGCCGACAATGAGCAGTGCTGGCAACAAAAGAACTGCATGCTCAACCCTCAGACCGGCCGACTGCGCTGGACGCCGAAATGCTCAGCGAGCCTTGCCGTAGTCGGCTCACTTTCAGGGCTGCTCACCGGGATGCTTGGTGTGGGAGGCGGGTTCTTGATCGTGCCTGCGTTTCAACAGCTTTCAGACATCCGCATGCATGGCATCGTCGCGACCTCACTCATGACCATCGCCTTGATCTCGGCTATCGCGGTGACAGGCGCTATTCATGCAGGTGCCCATATAACGGTCACAGGTGGAGTTTTTATCGGTGCGAGTGTCAGCGGGATGCTGTTGGGAAGAGTCCTCTCACCCAGGATTCCCGCCAAATCGATACAACTGGGTTTTTCCGCTGTGTGCATGGTGGTCGCTGGCTACCTCCTGCTCAGGACCTGGATGTAGAAAATCTGCGGAGCCTGGAAACATCGACCTAGGCCCCCGCCATTCTCTTGTCCAGGGCACTGGCAAGACTCAACGCCTCAACACTCAATGCCTTGCAAAAGGCGTCGACAAACACTGAGGAGGGTCGAAAATCTGGCCTGATCAGCATGACTCGGTAGGGAATGGACACGTTGATTGGCCGAATGGCCAATCCTCTACCTGACTCCTGCACCGCGGTCAGCGGGTTGATAATCGCCACGCCCAATTGTTGCCTGACCATGGCACAGACTGAAGCGGCATTGGTGGTTTCGATCACGGTGTGCCGATCGACACCCGCATTACGAAAGTGCTCATCGAGCTTCTGACGATAGATATCCAGGCCCGAGAGGTTGATGAAATCGACACCGCGAAAGTCCTCCATTGCCAGCAGCGGCTTGATTAACAAAGGGTGCCCCTCTGGCAGTATGCAAACCATGTCGGCACAAAAGAGCAAATCCCCTCGGGTACCCCGCGGCACATGTTCACTTTCAGTCAACCCGAGGTCGTGACGCTGGGCGCTGAGTGACTCCTCGAGCAAGGGCGATTCCTGCGCGGTGATACTCAAGCCTATGCCCGAGTGCTGCTGGTGAAACTGCTTGCAAACCTTGGGCAATAGCGTCTGGGAGAACAGCGGCAGGCATGTGATGCTGAGTTGCCCATGTTCGAAACGACGGATCGATTGCGCAACGCTGTTGATTCGTTCCAGCCCGACATAGGAACGTTCGACCTCTTCGATCAACATCATCGCCTGAGCCGTTGGCACTAACCTTCCGCCCTCCCGATCAAACAGACGCAGACCCGAAAGGCTTTCAAGCCGTGCCAGTTCCCGGCTGAGTGTCGGCTGAGAGGTCAGCAATAAGCGCGCCGCTCCCGTGACGCTGCCTGCTTGCATGATCGCTCGGAAAACTTCGATATGTCGCAACGAGACTTTCATACCCAACCTTCGTTGATCGCTTGAAGCCCATATCAAAACTGAATTGATAAACAAAAAGAAGATATTTTATTGAATGCCCTGCAATCGGCATGATGGCCTCCACTCTCTAGATCAGATCGACTATCTCTATGCCCAACCAGCTCCCATTCCAGCAACTTGCCGCTATCGCCACAGAACATGGCACCCCGGTCTGGTGTTATGACGCCCAGACCATCAAGGCGCGCATTGGCCAACTGGCGTGCTTCGAAACCGTTCGATTCGCACAAAAAGCCTGTTCCAACCTGCACATCCTGCGCTTGATCCGGGAACAAGGCGTTCGGGTCGATGCCGTCTCGCTGGGTGAAATCGAGCGGGCGCTGCTGGCAGGTTTCAGCCCGGCCGGCACACCAGCAGGCATCGTCTTTACCTGTGATCTGTTCGACGAGATGACGTTGCGCCGCGTAGTCGAACTGAATATCGAGGTCAATACCGGCTCGATCGACATGCTCCGCCAATTGGGCGAACGCTCTGCGGGCCATCGCGTCTGGTTGCGCATCAACCCTGGGTTCGGCCACGGTCACAGCCGCAAGACCAATACCGGTGGTGAAAACAGCAAGCATGGCATCTGGCATGACCAGATTCACGAAGCGCTCGACGTCATTCGGCAATTCGGGCTGAAGCTGGTGGGATTGCACATGCACATTGGTTCGGGCGTGGATTACCTGCATCTGGAGCAGGTGGGCAATGCAATGGTCTCGGCGGTGAAAATGCTCGACCACGATATCGAAGCATTTTCCATCGGCGGAGGGCTTTCCACTCCCTACCGCGAGGGCGATGAGCCGGTAGACATCCAGCGTTACGCCAACGCATGGCATCAGGCCAGGCAGGACATCGAGGCGTTTCTCGGTCATCCGGTGCGGATGGAAATCGAACCCGGCCGGTTCTTGGTTGCCGAGTCAGGTTGTCTGGTGACGGAAGTTCGCACGGTCAAAAAAGTGGGTCGCCGAAACTTCATCCTGGTGAATGCCGGCTTCAATGACCTGATGCGCCCGGCCCTCTATGGCGCCTATCACCACATGACCTTGCTGGACGCCGAGGGTGCTCCCGTCAATCGCGTTGACCACGACTACGTGGTGGGCGGCCCCCTGTGTGAATCTGGCGATATCTTTACGCAAGATGAAGAAGGTGTGACGCCCCGCTTGCTGCCCGAGGCGCAGGTTGGCGACTTGCTGATCATGCACGATACGGGCGCGTACGGCGCCTCCATGTCATCCAATTACAACAGCCGCCCCCTGTTGCCGGAAGTATTGATCGAGCAAGGGCAAGCCAGATTGATTAGACGCCCGCAACCATTGTCGGACTTGCTGGCCTTGGAGTTGGGGCTTTAAAGGCCAAGTGGTGGACACCATTTTTGGTTCTCCCAAAAGAAGGCATGACACTTAATCCTGGCGGCGTAGCCAGCCGAATGTCTTCGCCGACTTGCGCACTGTGGAATAGCACGCTGCTCGCCGATACGGATTGTTCCTACACATCTTCTTCGAACGTTCCCGTGCGCACGTCGCCGCTGCGGACGTAGCGGGTGATCAGCACACCGCCCGGCGTGCTGGTCGAGTGCGCCAATGTGAAGGCCGACGCTTGGGCGCTGTCGTCGAACAAGCGCTTGCCGCGCCCCAATACTATGGGAAAAATCATCAGCCGAAGTTCGTCCACCAACCCGGCTGCAAGCAGTTGGCGCACCATATCGCCGCTGCCCTGCGTCAACAGAGGGGGGCCATCCTGGTGCTTGAGCGTACGTATCGCGTCGACAAGGTTGCCCTCCAGCGCATGACTGTTCTGCCAAACAAGCGGATCGGATCGATGCGTGGCCACGTGCTTGGGCACGCTGTTGAACAGCTTGGCGATGGTGTGGTTGTGTGAGTCGGCCTGTTTACGCGGCCAGTATGCTTAATGCTTTTCAGTAAAGAAATCTCAGGCGCAACGCGCTTCCTGTAGCAGCTGGCGAAGCCTGCGTTCGGCGCGGGCCGCGATCGGACGAAGCCGTCGTAAAATCAGCCGACGCGGTGCATCAGAAACACCTCGTGCACATGTTTTACGACGGCTTCGCCGCCGAACGCAGGCTTCGCCAGCTGCTACAGATCGCATTACGGCTTAACTGATCGGCATTAGCCAATACGCTGCGAAGCAATTCGAACCTCGTGAAAGTTTTCGTACAGGGAACATCTATGATGACTGCACCCCATCAGATCTCGACGCTGTGAAAGCAGGCGGCTTGGGGGCCAACAGTCGACCGACAGCCTGGCGCGAAACACTGGACCGCCTCGATCGATACTCACCCTCACAACACCCACGCATTACAGATACCAGCGATACTCCCGGGCGCTGATCTCCCGCATGAACGCCAGATGATCCTGACGTTTATTCTCGCAATACACATCCACGAACTCCGCCCCTAAACCTTCGCGCAGTTGCGGTTGATGCTGCATTGCGCGAACGGCTTCGAGCATTTCCAGCGGGAAGTCGACGCCGCTGTTGCGGTCTTCGTTGAGCGGCAGGATCGGCTCTTTGCCGGCTTCCAGGCCATGTTCCAGTCCCACCAGAATCGCCGCCAGCACCAGATAGGGGTTGGCATCGGCACCGGCCAGACGGTATTCGATGCGCAGGTTTTTCGAGTCCGATTCCGGAATGCGCAAGCACGCATCACGATCTTCGAAACCCCAGCTCGCTTGTGTGGCCACGTTTACCGTACCGCCCAGGCGGCGCATGGCATTCTGGTTCGGCGCGAAGATCGGCATGCTGTGCGGCAGCAGCTCCAGACACCCCGCCACGGCATGGCGTAGCGGTTGCTGTTGGTTCGCCGCCAACAGGTTTTTGCCGGCACTGTCATACAGACTGACATGCACATGCATGCCGCTGCCCGGGTGCTGCAAGTAAGGCTTGGCCATGAAGCTGGCGCGGTAGCCGTGCTTGAGCGCGACGCCACGGGTGCTACGACAAAACAGCGCAGCCCAGTCGGCGGCACGCAGACCATCATCAAGATGACCGAAGTTGATCTCGAACTGACCCGGACCCAGTTCAGCCGTAATCACGGTGGCATCAATGCCCTGAGCCCGCGTCACCTCAACCATTTCGTCCAGCACCGGGGCAAAGCGTGAGAGGCGCTCGATGTGCATGTTGGGTTGATCATCGGCATCGTCCGTCAAGCCATCCCGTGGAAACTGCGGCAAGCCGTCACGCAGCTGTTTATCGAACAGGTAGAACTCCAGCTCAAAGGCCACCACCGGGTGAATGCCTTTGCGCTCCAGCCGATCCAATACTTGCGCCAGCACTTCGCGCGGTTCGAAAACAATCGGCTTTTCGGTGCCGTCCGAAGTGATCAGCATCTGCCCCAGCGGCTGCGCTTCCCAGGTCACCGGTTTGAGTGTGCCGGGGACCAGACGACGCAACGCGTCCGGGTCACCGTCGTTAAAACAGTAGTCACCGATTTTGAACAAGCCGCCCTGCACGCCCAGCAACACACAATTCTGTGGCAGCTTGAGCGCGCTGCCGGCCGCGACTTTTTCCAGCATCTCAACGGGGTAACGTTTGCCGTAAAAGTGCCCCGGAATGTCCAGGGAAATCAGGTCGACATAACGCACCTCGGGGTGGCGTTGGCGAAAAGCACGTACTTCGGACAGCAAATCAGAGCAGGCAGCATCCATCTTGGTTGTTCCTTTGTTGTTATCAGGTGTAGACCCAGAGCACTCGCGTGAGATGCTCGGTAAGGTTGCCGTAACGGCAACGGGTGTGACTGTCGAACTGAAAACTGTCGCCGGTTCGTAACGTGACAGGGTCTTCGTCGTCGCCCAGCCAGAGCGTCAACTCGCCCTCGAGCACGTAGCCGCCCTGCTCCGAGCTGTCGGTCAGGTGCCTGTCACCACTGCTGGCGCCGGCTTCCAGATGACTTTCGAGCATCGAGAACGAAGCCCGCATCTTGGGCGAAACCAGCACATCGGTAATCCCGTTGGCGTAATACAACGTGCGACGCTCGTCCGGCCGGGTCACCCACGGCAGAACCTTGGGTTTTGGCAAGCTATAGAAATAGGTCGTCGGCACGCCCAGGGTTTCGCTGATCGCTGTCAGATCCGCCACCGTTGGCCGAGACAAGCCACGCTCGACTTGAGACAAAAACCCCACTGAACGACCGATCTGGTCGGCCAGGTCCTTCAAGGTGAATTTCTTGTGTTTGCGCAAATCGTGAATAAGGATCGCCAGCGCGGCGATTTCTTCCTGCTTGTTCATGGCTGGGATTCCGGTAAATGACTCATCAAATGCTGTCGCGCAGTCGATACCAGGCTTTGCCGATGGCTTCCAGCGGCGCGGCCAGGTACTTGCCGCCGGGAAAGCTGCCATTACTCAAGCCTTGATACAACGCCAATTCATCTGCCTGGCCGAGAATCGCGTCGGCCACCGCGCGAGCGGCTGCCAGTGTCGGGAGCACGCCATGCCCGGAGTACCCTTGTAGCCAGTAACGATCGCCCTGGCGTCCGACGTCCGGTGTGCGGTTCAAGGTGAGGTCGATGTGTCCGCCCCAGGCAAACTCCAGATCGACACCCTTGAGCTGCGGGAAGACACGTTCCAGAAATGGCCGTGTTGCACCGGCAATGTCCTTGGGCATGCCGCCCAGGTAGGTGCAGCCGCCGCCGAACAGCAAGCGGTTGTCCGGAGTGCGACGGAAGTAGTCGAGGACAAACTGGTTATCGGTCACGCACACATTGGTCGGCAGTAACGCCGTGGCCTGCTCACGCGTCAGGGGTGCGGTAGCGACCTGATAAGTCCCGACCGGCAACACGCAACGGGCCAGTTCTGGATCGAGCCGGTCCAGATAGGCATTGCAGGCCAGTACCAGCACGTCGGCCTTAATCGACCCATGCTCGGTATCCACCCGGAAGCGACCGCCCTCTTCTCGATAACTCAACGCTTTGCTTTGTTCATGGATGTGGCCGCCTGCACGCTCGATAGCCGCTGCCAGGCCCAACGCCAGTTTCAGCGGGTTCAGGTGAGCACCTTCGGGATCATAGAGGCCGGCCTGATAGCGATAGCTGGCCACCCAATTGGGCAACTGCTCGCGGGCGATGAACTGCAGTCCATCATGTCCCCATTTGCGACCGGCCTCGTCTTGCCACTCGGTCAATAGGCTGACCCGGCGCGGCATGACCGAAGTCCACAGATGCCCGGCCCGATAGTCACAGTCGAACCCATGACGCCCCGGCAATGCCCGCAACTCCTTAGCGGCCCAGCGCATGCCGTCCCACAGGCGCCTGGCGCGTTCATAACCCAACGCGGCCTCCAGCGGTGGCATGTCACACGACCAGCCGAGAATAGCCTGCCCGCCATTGCGCCCCGAGGCGGCCCACGCCACGCGGCTGGCTTCCAGCAGCGTCACTCGTTTTCCGGCCAACGCCAGACGCAATGCAGTGTGCAGGCCACTGAACCCTGCGCCGATGATCACCACTTCGGTGTCATAGTCCCCCACAAGCGCAGGCCGGGCGCTGAGGAGGTTGGCGCAACTGTGGGCGTAATAGCTGGCGACATGTCGCTCGGATTGCTGAAACATTTGAGGCCTCGTGAAATTATATTTTTATAATTTCATGAAAAAATACAGCGTATTTTTCATATATGCAATGCCTTGTAATTAATGCCAGAACCAGTGTGAATGCCGCCCCCTATCTCCACTGGTCGCGACAGACTTGATCTATAGATTCTTTTTACCTACATTTGAGTCCATGGATTTACAGTGAGGTAGAGAACATGGCCGTTGCCCTCCAGGAACAAGCCTTTACCAAAAGCCAGTGCGTGACGGGCTTGCGCGCCGCTGTCGGCATTCTCGAGAAATGGGCGGCGTCCGGCGATCAGGCCTGCCATATCCTGCGCATTTCCCGCAGCACCTACACCCGTGCCCGGCAGCGCGATCCCGACTGGGCCGTGGCGCTGGATTCGGACCAGATGCAGCGCATCAGTTTTGTGCTCAACATCCACGCCGCTCTGCGCCTCATTTTTGATAACCCGGAAAACGTCTACGGCTTCCCGTCGATGGCCAACGACAACGAATTCTTCAATGGCCGCTCCCCGCTCGAGATCATGTCTCAGGGCGATATGATTTCTTTGTATGAAACCTTTCGGCGCATTGACGTGCTTCGAGGCGCGCAATGGTGAGCCTGAGCGAACTGGCAACGTTTGCCGGTGAGCCGTTACAGGCCTATCGACTGGTCAATTCAAAGTTTCCACCCGTGGCGTTATTTGATGACGTCGCGGACGCGGACGCATTTGAGGTGCTGTATCAGATACAGGCGCTGACGAACCCCAGGCTGAACAATGAAGTGGGTCGCCTGGAGTTGATTCCACGGCGTGAGATCCCGTTCGGTATTCCTGGCTGCTCGTACACGACCGCGCCTTTTACTCACGTTAACCCGGCGGGTTCACGGTTCAGCGATGGCAGCTTTGGCGTGCTGTATCTGGCGGACTCCATGGAAACGGCGCTGGCCGAGGTGCGACATCACCAGAGTCTGTATTGGTCGAATGTGCCAAGCCTCAACTATGAGCGGTTCGTTTTTCGGGGGTTGTCCTGTTCGTTCGTGGACGCTGCGATGAAAGATGCTGCCGCCATTGCGGTGACTGATCCTGTTTACGCGCCTGACGACTACACGCATTCCCGGCTGTTGGGGAGGTCCGTTAAAGAGGCGGGATGTCCCGGCATTCGTTACCACTCGGTGCGTATGCGAGGCAGTTATTGCTGGGCGTTGATGACACCGAGACCGATGTTGTCGGTTATTCAAGCCGCGCATTACGAGATGGTCTGGAATGGTCAGGTCACGAGTGTCAGCAAGATCAGTGAGGCGTGATTTTAATGGGGGGAAGGCGGAGTAATAGCGGTAGAAGCTCGCAGTGATTTCATCCTGTCGTCTATGCTGTGCCGCGACTCTACGCAAGCGCCCCTCTATAGCGAGTTTCATGGATGATGCGAGTCGACTTGAATGTGCTTACTGCGCCTGGAACGTCTGCAGGTAAGCCAGCAGGTTTTCGATCTTCTCCGGGTCGCTGATCCCCCAAAATATCATCCGGGTGCCAGACACCACGCTTTTAGGATTTTCGATGTACGCGGCCAGTGTTTCACGGGTCCAGACGACGCCTGATGATTTCATCGCGCTGGAGTACTGATAGTCCGTCGTGCTGCCGGCCAGGCGCCCGATAATGCCATTGAGTTGCGGTCCGAAGGCCCCTCGCGCTGACTCCCCTACCTGATGGCAGCCGCCACAGGTTCGGCCGAATAGCTGCTGACCCGCTTCAGCATCACCGACCGCGAAGGCAGGCGTGCTGAGTGATCCTGCGATGAGCAAGGCGACAGTAAGTACGGCGATTTTTTTCAATTTCTGTTCCAAATCAGCGGTGGCTTACGGGCTGACACTTCTTCCGGTAAGCCGCCGGCAGCCCATTTGCTACCGGGAAAGAATCGAGGAGTGCTTTGTATCGGCCTGTATATTACCTGGCGATCCTACACAGCGTTACACAACCATTGGATCAGGACACCTGGATTTTCGGGTCGCTGAGTGTTTCCAATCCCGCTCGGCGCTCCTCGTCCTGCTGCCCTGCCCTCTACGCTGGATGAGTCAAAAGATAGTGGCCGACGGCATCGTCGATGGTTGGAAAGAACGCCGTTTCGCCAAGCCGCGCGAAAAGCCCGAATCGCTTGAGCTTGTCTTTCACCGGGTCTTTCATCTCGGCCACGCATAACTTGATACCTGCCGCGTGCAACGTTTCGTCCAGCTCGGCCAACATGTCGGCAGAAGTCACGTCCACACTGGTGACGGGTTCCGCGGCAACGACCAGCCAGCGCACGGGCGTAGGCGATGCTGCCACGGCGTCCAGCACTCGGGTGTTGAACAGTTCGGCGTTGGCGAAAAACAAGGGCGCATCCCAGCGAAAAAGGACCAGTCCGGGTATCAGGCTCGCGTCCGGATAACGCTGGATGTCGTGGTAGCCCTTGATACCCTCGGCTTGCCCCAGCACCGCGGAATACGGCCGCCAGCCATCCCACAGAAATTCGATGACGGCGATCACGATGGCCAGGCCGATCCCCTCGATCGCACCCAACACGGCTACGCCAATGGTGCAGACAATCGACAACCAGAACTCCCAGCGCTGGATGCGATAAATTCGTCGCAGGTCGGCGACTTCAATCAAGCCGATGGCCGACGCAATCACGACCGCTGCCAGGGCACTGTTGGGCAAACTCTGCAACAGGTTCGGCGCCACCATTAGCAGTACAGCCACTGCCAACGCGCCGACAACGCCGGTCAACTGTGTCCTGGCCCCTGCGGTTTCCGCCACGGGGGTACGTGAAGAACTGCTACTGATTGCAAAGCCCTGGAAAAATCCAGCGGCCAGGTTGGCAAAACCAAGCCCCACCATCTCCTGATTCGGATCGACATAGGTACGAGTCCGCGCCGCATACACCCGAGAGAGCACACTGGTGTCGGCAAACGAAACAAGGGCGACGGCGCATCCGCCAATGACGACAGGGACAATATCGGCCTGGTCGATCCAGGGAATGGCGAACGCCGGCAAACCTTGTGGAAGAACACCGAGGACCGACACACCCGCGCGCGCGGCCAGGTCCAATACCCCCACGGCGATGGTCGCTCCTGCCACGGCGATCAGGATGCTTGGGATACGCTTATTGCCTTTGAGTAGAAGGATGACTGTCAGGGTGGCTACGCCCACCATAAACGTGATCCAGTTGGATTTTCCTTCCATCACCGCAGTGGCGATGGCCCACAGATTTCTCAGCGGGCCATGGGACTCGATCGAAAAACCGAAGACCTTGGGCAATTGACTGATCAACACCGTCACTGCAATCCCGTTCATGTACCCGTAGCGGATCGGTTTGGACAGAAGCTCCGTAATGAAGCCCAAGCGCGCGATGCCCGCCAGGATGCACACGGCTCCCGACACGATCGCCATCATGCTCGCAAGGGCGACGGCGCGATGGGGGTCGCCACCCGACAGTGGCAGGACGACGGCCAGGATAACGGCGGCCAGCGAGGAGTCCGGCCCCAGCACCAGAATCCGGCTAGGTCCGAACACTGCATAAGCCAGTAGCGGAACGATGGTTGCGTAGAGGCCATAGATACCGGGTACACCCGATGCGACGGCATAGGCGATGCCGACGGGGACCAGCATCGTGGTGAGCACCAAACCGGCCATGATGTCGTAACGTAACCAGGCCATTTGGTATTCGCGCAGCATTCGAAGTCCAGGCAGCCAGCGGCTCCAACCGGTCTTATCGCCGGCCCCCCGACGTTCGATCCGGCCCGGTTCCGGGACGGGAGGCGAAGAATCCGAATGGCTCATAGGACTGTGGCCCTTTGGTGAAAAAGCGCAGATTGGTTTAAACGCCCCCCTCAGAATTTTTCGGGAACCCGCCGCAGCGGATGATCCAGTTCGCGATAGCCGCCTGGCTTCTGCCGCTTGGGCAAAACCACCTTCTCACGCGTTACGTCCTGATACGGGATGCGGCTGAGCAAATCGGAGAGGATGTTAAGGCGCGCTCGCCGCTTGTCATTCGAATTGGCGACCAACCATGGGGCATGGTCGGAATCGGTCGCCTTGAACATGTCGTCACGCGCCCGTGAATAGTCATACCAGCGGCTGTATGACTTGAGGTCCATGGGGGTGAGTTTCCAGATTTTGCGTCCATCCTTGATGCGCGCCTCAAGCCGGCGGGTCTGCTCCTGCGGACTGACTTCCAGCCAATATTTGAGCAGGATAACGCCCGAGTCGACGATTGCTCGCTCAACAGCGGGGACTGACTTGAGGAAACCGGCAACCTGCTCTTTAGTGCAAAACCCCATTACCCGCTCGACGCCCGCACGGTTGTACCAACTGCGATCGAAGATCACCACTTCGCCAGCCGCTGGCAGGTGCGGCAGGTAACGCTGGAGATACATCTGGCTTTTCTCTCGATCGGTCGGCGCAGGTAGCGCCACCACCCGAAAGACTCGCGGGCTCACACGTTCGGTGAGTGCTTTGATCGTCCCGCCCTTGCCCGCACCATCGCGCCCCTCGAAGACAACGCAGACCTTGATGCCCTTGGCTTTTACCCACTCCTGTAACTTGACCAGCTCGACATGCAGGACGCGCAGTTGTTCGAGATAGTCCTTGTTCTTCAGCTTCAGGTTTTCAGCAGAATTACGCTTAGGGGCTTTCTTCTTGTCTTTTGCCATGACCAAGACCTCACCAATATGAATAGCCAATAGCTAAACAGCGTAGTTGGCTGCCGGCTTATCCGCCGAGCGCGATGATCGCGGTGATTAAAACAGCACCGGTAACGGCCAACGCAATGGCGCCTAACCAAGGCTTTGCGCCTGCATATTTCGCAAGCACCCAACCGGCGGAGAACAGCACCACCAGGCCGATCAGGTTAGAGAGGCGTACCGCCAGTGCCGTCTGATCAAGAAATAGAAACGGCACCACTAGCGGGAATGTCGATAACACCACCAACAGGAAAACGCCGATGGCCCCCTTGAAATCGTCCCAGCCGAGGCGCGGCGGCATCGGCGTCGATGCGTACTCGATCACGCGGCGGCGCAGCGATTCCAGCTCATCGGTGCCGACCACTGCCGCGAGACGCGGTGGTAACGCATCGGCAATAAGCGCCTGCCCGGTGGCGGTATCGGTTGCGCCGCAGAGGTTTGAGCGTAGCGTGCGGTTACGTGTGTGTTCGATCAGTGTGCGCAGTAAATACATCACTGCATCGGCCAGTCCCCAGGCGAGGTTGCAGCCCAGCGCGGCGATCATCATCGTGCGCTCCGCCTCCTGGCCACCTGTCGCCACGCTGATGGTTCCCGTGAAGGTCATTGCCATGAGCAGGCCGAAGATCACTTCCGTGACACGCTCGACCGGATCAAGCACCCGTGCCCGCTTTGGTTCTCCTGTCTTTTGCATGCGGTCATCCTCGCCACGGCAGCGTCAGCGTGATGCCCTTTTCCGGCAGGTCCACTGGCTAAAGCTCCGATCTTTTTTCATGGGACGGTTTAAACCCACTTGAGTGTAGTTTTAAAAGTCGTTTTCGCTCCTGATTCCGAAGTGACGTGTCACAACGTGATGCATCGACAACGGCTAAGCTTTTACGATTGAACCTCGCCCCCCAAGGAGATTTCTGTGAGCAGCGTTCCTCTGTCCGAGCTCGATGCCGCACTGCCCGGGCTGGCCCGCAAGATCCGCGTACTGGACGCCTTGGCCTGGCCGGATGGGGTTGAGGAAGCATTCCTGACGCAGTGGCGCGCAGGGCATGCCGAACTGCCCGACGTCGATCTGCGCCCGCGTGAGCACAGCGCCGACATTGCTGCCCTGGAAGCCTTTATCACCCGCTGCGATGAGGGCCACCCGGCCGGGCACCACCTCGCCATGACGGCCCGCAGCTATGCCACGGCCGGGCGCATGCTCGGCGCCATGGGTACGCCCGCCTTTACTCAGTATTCGTCAGCGCTGTATCGGCGCCCGGACTTCTACTACTCGAACCAGAAACTGAGCATGCTCGACGCCGCCCGATTTTTCCTGAAGACCACTGACGCCCTTCTGGGTGGAGCCCGGATTCCACCGAGCCCGGCCGAGATCCCGGCCGAAGCCTTCGCCGCCTGGATGCAGCCGGAACTGGACCGCTTCTTCGGACCGGGCCGGATCACGGTCGTGCTTGACCCGACCCTGGCCGCCAAGGCCATCGCCGGGGCGAGCCGCATCCGCCTGCGGGCCAGCGCCCTGTTCTCGGAACTGGACAAAAGCCAGCTGTTGCAACATGAGGCTTTCGTGCATGTCGCCACGGCACAAAACGGTGCGCTGCAACCCAACCTGAAAAGCCTGGGTCTGGGTGCACCACGCACGACCCAGACTCAGGAGGGCATCGCCACCCTTGCCGAACTGTTCACCGGCAGCATGGACATCAACCGCCTGCGTCGCCTCGCCCTGCGCGTGCTCGCGGTCCAGCAGGCGCTGGATGGCGCCGATTTCATCCAGGTATTTGAAGGTTTTCTCGCGGCCGGTCAGACCCAAGAGGAATCCTTTCGCTCGACCCAGCGAGTGTTCCGTGGCACCGACCTGCGCGGCGGTTCGGCGTTCACCAAGGATGCCGCTTACCTGACCGGGTTGCTCGGCGTCCATACCTTGCTGCGCATTGCGATCCGCGACAACCGGCCGGAACTGGTGGGCTACCTGTTCGCCGGGCGCCTCAGTCTGGGGGATACCGTACGCCTGGCGCCGCTCTTCGAGTCCGGCTGGCTCCAGGCGCCGGTCCATCTCCCGGCCTGGGCCGCCGACCTGCGTCTGCTCGCCGCCAACCTGGCTTTCTCTGCCTTTATCGCCCGGATCAAACTGGATGTGCTCGACCTGGAGGAGCTCATGGACTTCGCCGATGAGCATGAGGACGATGCCAGTGCCTAGCCTGAATCCGTCGGTCAACATCGAAGCAAAAACTCCATCAAGTCAACGCTTTGCATAATGGATTTGTCATGAAATGACAAACGTTTGTCGTCGGATGAATAGTCGACCACAAAAAAGTGCGCGTAAAACACGCCAGTAGCCGTATCGATGCCGAGATGATTGGGTGTGAGCCACGCCACTACCGGACATGTCGACAAGCTCGGGCGGCTCTTCGCATCCAGCAGCAGTCGGCAGCGGGCGGCGAAAATCAGCAGTCCTTTCATCACATGGCCGCTCTGTTCCGGGCTGTGCAAGCGCATACCCTAGGGGAATTGGTTAATCCGATTGCTACTAAGCCTTAGTACCTATCGTGATTAGCCTAGGTGGAAAGTTCCGATACAACAGCAATACTCCACTCTGCTGCAAAAACTATTCGAGTATAGAGTGGGGCAATAAGTCATGAATGTAGGCGACTGCGACGCGAAAGAGTCTCGATTTTCGTCAATCACGCGATGCCTTCGCCAACCATTACTGCACTTTTTAATCGCCGGTTTTGCACTCTTTGTGCTATTCGCAGGTTTACACCGCTCCACCGTCAATCAAGACCCCCAACGCATTGAAATTACCCCGGACGTTGTTCAGCGCATCGCAATCTCCTGGTTGGCACGATGGCAGCGCCCCGCATCGGAGCAACAGTTGCAGGGCCTGATTGATGAATATGTGAAAGAGGAAATCCTCTATCGCGAAGCGTTGAAACTTGGCCTGGATAAAGACGACACCATCATTCGCCGTAGATTGGCGCAAAAAATGGATTTCCTCGCCGAAGATGTAGCGTCGCTTCGCGAACCGGCACCCGGCGTACTTGAGACTTGGTACAACCAACATCAGACCCAATATGCCCCGCCGCCACTGGCGACCTTTCATCATTTGTTTTTCGCCTCGGACAAACGCGGTGCGGATGCGCAGACCCAGGCTCAGGCCGCGTTAAGTGGGCTGACTGACAAGAACAGTGGAGAAGGCGATGCGTTCATGTTTAAAAACGCCTACACCGAACAATCCCAGGATCAAGTGGCGCGAGTATTTGGTTCAAAGTTTGCCACTTCATTGTTCAAGCAAACGCCGGGTAAGTGGGTGGGGCCTGTAGAGTCTGGTTTTGGCTGGCATCTGGTGTGGATAGATGCGCTGGCCAAACCACCAGCACCGCCCTTCGAAACCGTAGCCCAGCAGGCCAAGTCCGATTGGTTGTCCGAGCAACGCAGCGAATCGAAACAAGCGAGTTTCGATGCGCTGAAAGCACGCTATGAAGTCGTGGTGATGATACCTGCTTCCACTGCTGCGATTGTCGCCACACAAACGGAGCAGCCGTGATGAGGCGCACAGTCTGGCTGCTGTTGCTGCTCTGGTTCATGGGGCTGACGGCCATGGCCCATGAGTCGCGCCCCGCTTACCTGGAACTCAACGAAACGGCCGCCGGGCGCTACGACGTACTGTGGCGTACGCCGGTGCTTTCAGGCATGCGATTGCCGATTGCGCTCCGGTTTGCCGAAGGTGTGCGCACCGTCGTTGAGCCCATGGAAAGCGAACTGAACGATTCACTGATCGAGCGTCGGGTCATTGATGCCGGTCCTGCATCACTGGTCGGGCAACGTATTGAATTCATCGGCCTGCAAGCGAGCATCACCGATGTGCTGGTGCGTGTCTCGCGCCTGGACGGCAACCTGACGACGACCCTCGTCCACCCCTCGCAACCCTGGATAAAGATCGCTGCCACGCCGGGAGCGCTCTCGGTGGCCGGAGCGTTTTTGGCCCACGGCATCCAACACATACTAGGCGGTTTCGATCACCTGCTGTTCGTCTTCGGCCTCCTGCTGTTGGTGCGTAACGGCTGGATGCTCGTGAAAACCATCACCGCGTTTACCCTCGCCCACTCCATCACCCTGGCGCTCGCAGCATTGGGCGCAGTGCGGCTTCCCGGCCCGCCTGTGGAAGCGACGATTGCGTTGAGCATTCTGTTGCTGGCGGTGGAAATCGCCCGCAAGAACCGTGGTGAAGTCAGTTTCACCGTTCAATGGCCATGGGTCGTGGCGTTCTGTTTTGGCTTGTTGCATGGCTTCGGTTTCGCCGGTGCGCTGGCGGAAATCGGCTTGCCGCAGCGCGACCTGCCCCTGGCGCTGTTCACCTTCAATGTCGGCGTCGAGATCGGTCAGCTGATGTTCGTCGCCGTCGTATTGAGCCTTCGCGCACTGTTGCTGCGTTGTCGACTGCCACGGCCCGCACTCCTGTATGCCCGACCGATCGCCTCTTATGGGCTGGGTACGCTGGCTGCCTTTTGGTTTTTTGAACGAGTCTCAAGCTTCTGGTCCTGAGTTGCCCCCTGTTACTGTCGTATACCGGAGACGTGGAATATGAACCCCCCTACACACTTCACCGCGCCGTCACTGCTTGGTTGCGCCGTGCTTGCCGTCAGCACGCTGTCATTGGCGGAGGGCAACCCGGATCGCGAGGTTTACTTTGGCCAGACACACTCACACAGCTCCTGGTCGATCGATGCCTACCTGATCGGCAACCATCAGGTCGATCCCGAGCAGGCGTACCAATACTCACTTGGGATGCCGGTCAAGCATCCAATGGGGTTTGAAGTGCAGCTCAAGGGCCGACCGCTGGATTTCCATGGTGTGACCGACCACTCGGAATACGTGGGCGTGATCGCCCTGGCCAACGATCCGAAGTCAGACTTCAGCAAACTGCCCATTGCGCAAAAGCTGATTGTCAAAACCCCGGAAGATTTCAACCGGGTGTTCAAATGGATCGCCGGCAGCTTGAGCCACCCGATCAAGGAGCTGATTGATCCGAAGGTTGCCGGCAACATCTGGCAGCAGAACATCGCCATCGCCGACAAGTACTACAAGCCCGGCAAGTTCACCACCTTCGTCGCCTATGAATGGACCTCGGCACCTAACAATCAAAACATGCACCGAAATGTGTTTTTCCGTGATTCGAAAAAAGTGCCAGACATGCCCTTCACGGCTCTCGATTCGGACAAACCGGAGGACTTGTGGGGCTGGATGGACGATCAACGCAAAAAGGGCAACGAAGTATTGGCGATCTCCCACAATGCCAACCTCAGCAACGGCCTGATGTTTCCGGTGGACGTCGATGAGCGTGGTCGCCCCATCGATGCCGCCTGGGCGGAGACGCGGATGCGCAATGAATCCCTCACCGAAATTCACCAGGTAAAAGGCACCTCCGAAACCCACCCCGAGCTGTCGCCGACCGACGAATTTGCCAATTATGAAATCATGAGTTTCCTGCTTGGCATCGACAACAGCACGTCGAAACTCAATGGCAGTTACATCAGGCAAGCCTGGCAAAACGGCATGGCCCTACAGGAAGCCCGCGGATACAACCCCTATAAAATGGGCGTGGTCGGCGCCAGCGACTCGCACAACGGGGTGATCCCCTATTCGCAGAACTACAACTTCGGCTCCCACGGTTTTACCGACAGCACCCCGCAAGCGCGTATTTCCGGCAAACAGAACTCGGGCATGGTGGCCCTGCAAACCAGCACATCCGGTTTGGCCGGCGTGTGGGCTGAAGAAAACACCCGTGAATCGATCTTCGATGCCATGAAGCGTAAAGAAGTCTATGGCACCAGCGGCGTGCGCATCCCGGTGCGCCTGTTTGGTGGCTGGGGCTTCGACAGCAGTTTGTGGAACGAAAAAGACTGGGTGCATGCCGCTTACGCCAAGGGCGTTCCCATGGGCGGCGACTTGCCGGCAAAACCGGGTAAACAAGCGCCGTCCTTCGTGGTGTGGGCGGTCAAGGATGCCGACGATGGCAACCTCGACCGAATCCAGATCATCAAGGGCTGGACCAAAAACGGCCAGACCTTCGAGAAGATCTATGACGTCGCCTGGTCAGGTGATCGCCAACCGGACCAGGCTACCGGCAAGATCCCGCCGGTGGGCTCCACGGTCGATGTGTCCAAGGCGACTTACACCAATACCATTGGTGCCACCGAGCTGAAGAAAGTCTGGGTCGATCCGGATTTCGATCCGACCCAGCACGCGTTCTACTATGCCCGCGTGCTACAGATCCCGACCCCGCGCTGGAGCACCTATGACGCGGCCAAGCTACAAGTACCGCCGCCGGCCGACGTCTCGGCCACTGTCCAGGAACGCGCGTGGACCTCGCCGATCTGGTACACGCCGACGACTGAGGACAGCAAGGCTATCGCTGGCGGAAAAACCATTGACCAACTGAAAACCGAAGGTGCCAAAGCACTCACCAACGAGCAGTTGCAAGCCTACGTGGTGGGTAAGACTATCAAGGTGCGCAACACGGTCACTGGTCAGACGTTCGAGATAGTCTATGGCACCGACGGCCAACGCCTGATCACCAGCGTCGATGGTAAGCCGCCTGCGGAAGGGGAATACCTGAACATGTTGCATGATGGCCAGTTTGGCGTGCCGGCCAAATATGAAATCAAGGACGGGCATCTAGTGACAACACTCGGCGGCACACCCTTCGAGGCCACGGTTTTCGAGCAAAACGGCAAATACATGGCGGCTCGCAGCAACGAGTTCGGCTATGTGAATTATGAGGTAAATGAGGTCAAGTAGCGCCGAGGCCAGCACCGATGCTTTGCATCCATCGGTGCTGGCAGATTGACGCGCAATGACAGACATTGCCGCAGTTCGAAAAGAAAGCCGTTCGTGAATCGGCCCTAACATTCAAACATTGATGTCCGACGGGATCAGACGCGAACATTTGGCCGAGGGGCTGCAATATCGGCCGACAATGCTCTAGCCGGTATCACCCCTTGGTCAGATCAACCAACGGCGTCTGCCGCACCTCAGTCTCCCGCCCACCCTGAATCTCGCTCACCTGCTTCAAGGCCTTATCCACAGCCGCCTTATCCGCCAACAAGCTGTAGCTGATGCGGAACTGCTTGTGTTCCTTCGGCCCAATTGTTGGTACCAGATTCAGTGGCCGCTGATAACGGCGGTTGTAGGAAAAACTTGTCCCCGGCTCCAGCCCCGTGACATAGCCCTGGCCTTGGGTATCGGTGTTTTTCCACAGGGAAAACACGGGCAGTGTCTGAGTGTTGAAGCCGACCGAAACGCCCAGGCTGCCGGCCTTGTTATGCAACACGGTCAACGTATCGCCCTTGGCATCGGCATACGGCACCACGTTGTAAACCGTTTCGTCGTAGTCCTTGGTCGGTGCGCGGTAGGTTTGCCAGTCGGGCAGATCGTCCTTGGCCTTGTCGTTGAACGGCGACACCTGTTTCACCGGCGCGGCGAAACGAGCTCCCTGCTCCAGGAACGGGGTGCTGAAGTTACTGTGATACAGCGCCTGGTATTCCTTCGGATAGTCGCCATTGTTGGCCAGGGTGT
The DNA here is from genome assembly GCF_949768125.1 of Pseudomonas sp. IT-P253. Lineage (NCBI taxonomy): Bacteria > Pseudomonadati > Pseudomonadota > Gammaproteobacteria > Pseudomonadales > Pseudomonadaceae > Pseudomonas > Pseudomonas sp. IT-P253. Next base: position 100,135 of record NZ_CATKPT010000013.1, read on the forward strand.
CGTTGAGGGCGAACACTACGCTGCCGGGTTCGGTGACCAGTTCGGTCGCGACGGAGAAGTCGACCTTCTTGAACGCCTGCTCTTTCAGTTCGCCGCGCAGGGTGATGGCGTACGGTGGTTTTTCATCGATGTGCAGGGTGACTTTGTTCGCAGGAATGTTGGCGGCCCGACCGTGCAGGGTCAGCAGTTCGCCGTTGTCGACGCCGGGGTGGCCGACCCATTCGTATCCGCAGCGGGTGACCAGCTCATTGAAACCTTCCAGCCAGCCCAGACCACCGCGGCCATTGAGTTCGATGAAGGACGGATTGACCACTTCCTTGACCGGCGAATCCCAGCCCATGCGCACATTGCCGACCGAGGCCTGCAAGACGTTCATTCCGCGAGTCGGCACTACCGAGAGTTTCATCGTGCCGTTATCGATGTCGACGATGCTGACGCCCTCCTGCCGACCGCCGTGCAAGGTGCGCAGGGTAACGCTGAAGGGTTTGTCGGTTTTTATGCCGAGTTGCTGGCTGGTGATCTGCCAGTTCTGGGCGGCTTTGTCGGTGTCGAGCAGAACGTAATCCCAGGCCATGGCGTGGGAGGCAGCGGACAGTGCGCTGAGGGCAACAAAGAGTTTGAGCGGGTTCATGGCAGCAGCCTTTCTTGGAGTTGTGCCATTTTTATAGACTTGATGAAACGTTTCAGCAAGCTTAAAAAGCGACACAACGCCGACAAATGCCAAGAAAGATTTGGGACAAATCGGAAAATTGAGTCGATGCCATCGCGAGCAGGCTCGCTCCCACATTAGATCGAAGGGGTTTTGTGAACATTCGAGATCAACAAGCGGGCCTGCTCGCGATGGCGAGGTTGGCAGCGTCCAGCGAGCGCAGGGCAAACACGGTAATGCCGCTGATAGCCGAAAGCGGACGTTCCCATAGCCCACGAATCGGTTTTACAAGTGCGACGCAGGGCGTGAAACAGGGTGTACCGGTCACGCTGCCTTCGGCAGTTCCTTAAAGACGTGCATGATTTAGCATGCGCCTCGTATCCGTCACCCTGTCGTCGTAACCAGCGCATTTTGTAGTTCTTGCCGGCCGAGAGGAACGTCCTCAAGCGCCATCCGGATGTTCAGCGTATCGCGGGCTTTAGCCGGCGATGCAGGCCCAAAGATCACAATGGCTCGTATGGCGGCCCCAATCCGTTCATCGACCGGTTGAATCTACTGTCGCAAGAGTCGCCCTACTTCGATACCACCAGCGCCGGTGGCTGCCACCTGCCGTTGCCAGCAGGAAGAATCGAAGGCGGTGCGGTCTTCGGCCAGTAGAGGCGCATCACCAGATAGGCCGTATCGTCAGGCGCGGGTAACCAGTTGGCCTCTCTGGCTTTGCCCGGCGAATCTTTCTGGATGTACAGCGTCAGCGAACCATCGGCGTTCTTCTTCATGGCCGACAACATCGGCGAATTGATCAGGTAC